>NZ_MWQG01000016.1:0-84994 GCF_002210365.1 Fibrobacter sp. UWH1 | reverse complement strand
TTTTTTGCATCCTTCAGATTCCGCTCGGATTATGCATTTGCAAATAGAATTCGGGAAATCTTTCTCCTTTAACCTTCATTCTTTAACCTTTATCCTAAACAGCGCCCCACTGTTCACGGTAGGCGTAAACCTTTTCCAGGATGCCTTCCGGAGCGTTGATGGCCTTGCGGTTTTCTTCCTTTTCCAGGAAGGCGATGATGTCGTTGATGTTCACGATGGAGTGAGCTTCAATTCCGTATTCTTCCTGAACGGTCTGCAGGGCAGACTTGCCGTTGTCCAACTTTTCCTTGCGGTCCACGGAAATCAGAAGACCGATCACATTTGCGTTTTCGATGTTCTTGAGGATCTGGAGGGTTTCGTTCACGGAAGTACCAGCGGTAATCACATCTTCGATAATGACTACGTTGGTCTTTTCAGCATACTTGTAGCCTACCAAGGAGCCGCCTTCACCGTGGTCCTTCACTTCCTTACGATTGTAGGTGAAGGTCAGGTTCTTGGCGTACACGTCGGAAAGCTTCATGGCGGTAGCTGCGCACAGGGGGATGCCCTTGTAGGCGGGACCATAGAGGTTGGTTGCCTTGCCGTCAAAATGTTCGACGAAAGCGGCGGCGTAGAATTCTGCCAGCTTGGAAAGGGATGCGCCGGTACGGAATTCTCCGGTGTTGATGAAATACGGGGTGTTACGGCCGCTCTTGGTTACGAAGTCGCCGAACTTGAGGGCGCCGGATTCTACCAGAAAATGGACGAATGCATCAGTCTTTGTCATTTTAAAACTCGCTGTTTTTTATGGATATACAAAATTTGGGTTCTATGCGTTTGCCCCGGTCAGCATGGCGGCGATATTTGCAAAGACGCCAGTCTGTTCGGTCAGGATTTCTGCGGCAATCAGGATGGCTACCACCAGCACGCAGACTCCGATATAAACGTAGAAGGATTTCTTGAAACCCTTAATCTTAAGCTTGAAGATCAACCAGACTACAACGCTCAGCACGGCGCTGAAAACCCATGCGGCCATGGCGCCCAGGCTTACGCCGGGAATCATGTTGATGACATAGGTGAGGGCGATGCCCGGTGCGAAGTAGAAGAGGATGCACAGGACGCACAACAGGGCGAAACCCACATAGTGGGAAAATCCGCGTTCCCTCTGGACGATGACCTGAGGTTGTGTCATGGAGGGGTCGTAAGTCGGTTCTGCAACAGGTTCGGCAACCGGTTCCACGGGAGCAGTTGCGGCCTGGATTTCGGCTTCCTGATTTTCAACTTCCTGATTGTTCTGTTCTTCGGACATAATTCCTCCTTAGAGAATAAAGGTACGGCCGTTATAAACGAATACGCGATGTTCCAGCCAGAGCTTCAGGGCCTGGGACAGGGTGCGCTTTTCGATATCCTTACCCAGTTCCACCAGTTCATTGATGCTGGCGGTTTCGGGCACGCGCTGGATGTCCTGGGCGATAATGGGACCCTGGTCCAGGTCTTCGGTTGCGAAGTGGGCGGTGGCACCGATAATCTTCACACCCTTGTTCCATGCCTGATGGTAGGGCTTGGCACCCTTGAATGCGGGCAGGAAGCCGTGGTGGATGTTGATGATGCGGTACTTGAATTCTTCGGTAAAGGCGGCAGAAAGAATCTGCATGTAGCGGGCGAGCACCACGGTGTCGGTCTTGGTTTCTTCGATAATTTCGCGGAAACGGTTTTCCGGAATGTTCTTGTCGGGATTAGACGGAACATAGTAGAAAGGCACGCCGAAGGAGCCGCCTACAGCTGCCAAGTCAGTGTGGTTGCCTACGATACAGCTGAATTCGCAGGGGAGATCACCGTCGCGGTGCTTCAGGAGCAGGTCGTAAAGGCAGTGGTCTGTCTTGGAAACGAAAATAGCGACGCGTTCCACCTTGGTGGTGTCGAAAAGTTTCCAGTTCAGCTGGAGGTGACCTTCCAAGGTTTCCAGAAGCTTGCGGACTTCTTCAATATTTTCTGAATCTGCTTCGAAAACTGCACGGAGGAAGAACGTTTCGATGTCCTTGGCGGTATGCTGCTGGAGATCGATGATGTTTGCACCGGCCTTGGCAAGAACTTGCGTGGTGCCGGCAATAAGGCCCTTTTGGTCAGGGCAATGAATTTGTAAAATGTAACGTGTGATAGCCATGGATAAAAAGTTAAAAAATCCCTGTTGACTTTATTGTTTTGTTTACAAAAAACAGGCCCTTTTAGGCCGTTGTTTATTTTGGGTCCTTGTTGATTTTAGTTTATAAAAAGATGGTTTGAAAGTGTACCGAAAAATGCTATAATTATATCACAAATCTCTTTTGGAAAAGAAGGAACAATGAATTTCAATCGCATGATCAAGAGCGCTGTCTTTATGGCATTTGGCATGGCTGCAGTCTGCTCTTTTGCAATTCCTCCCAAGACTTGGGACGCTATTTACAACGCAGAAAACGAAGGTGATTACACTTCTGCAAAAATCGAAGGCGATATCCGCTTTGGCAAGTACACCCATTACAAGGCTGTGCAGCCGGTGTCCTTCAAGGTTGAAGAAGGTCCGTTCGCATTCTCTGTAGCCGGTAATCTGACTGTCGTTGCAGATAAAATTGAAAAAGAAAATTTCTATGAAGTCTGCGGCGAAACCAAGGAGGCCTGGATTTCCTATTTCAACAAGCCTCGTACTTTTGTAACTGGCAAAGGTAAGGAAAAGTCTGAAGTAGAACAGATTATCAATATTGCCGGTGTGGATCTGGCTTGCGGTAATGAGCTGTTTGCCGTGTCCGATCTTCGCATCAAGTTTACCAACGAAGCTGCCCAGGAAGCCTGGAAGAAGGAACTGGAAGGCCGCGAAAAGTACCGCCGCGAAAAGGTGGCTGAATTCCGCCTGGCCGAACAGGAAAAGCGTGCTTCCCTCCGCGAAGTTTCTGGTATGTTTACCGACCCCCGCGATGGTCAGGTTTATCGTACCATTAAGGTGGAAGGCCGTGAATGGTTTGCCCAGAACGTGAACTTCAACGTAGATGGTCATTCCTGGTGCTACGAAGATAAGGAATCCTACTGCATGCGTGGTGGCCGCCTCTACGATCTGGAAGGCGCTCGTAAGGCTTGCCCCGAGGGCTGGCATCTGCCCCGTGACCGCGAATGGCAGGACATGATTACTGGCCTTACCCACTGCTATGATGGTGTTGACAAGTGCGAAGCTTTTGCCAAGAAGATGAAAGCTACCACTGGCTGGCAGGGCGGTGGCGGTACCGATGAATATGGCTTCTCCGTATTCTCTTCCGGTTACCGTAAGATGATTGGTAAGTCTACCGTTCGTTACGAAGACATGGGTGAATACGCCGGTTTCTGGTCTGCTCAGAATGGTCGTAACGAAACCATCTGGATTTGGGCTATGGGCCGCATGAGTGACCAGATGGTCCGTCAGCTGGTTCCCAGCAAGACCAACGCCTACTCTGTCCGCTGCATCAACGGAAACTAGTATTGAGTTTTGAGCAACGAGCGATGAGCCGTTGTTGCGAATAAAAAAAGAACCGCGGTTTGATCGCGGTTCTTTTTTGTTGAAGGTGCCGCAGGTTTTGGCTGCGGCTTCTGTATTACATGGAGCGAATCGGGAAGAGGCCCAGGAGGTCCAGGACGTTTTCCAGGACGATCTGGGTGGACTGCACCAGGAACAGACGGGACTTTTCTTCGGCGCTGCCGAGAACTCGGTCTTCGTGGATGAACTTGTGTGCGGCTTCTGCGATTTCCAATGCATACTGGGCGAGAACGCTGGGTTCGTCAGCGGCGACAGCGCCGAGAATCTTGTCGGCCTTCTTGGAAAGAAGGTTGATCAAGCTATAGGCGGCATCGTCTGCCAGCTGGTCGTAGTTCACGTCGGAAACGGGAACGGTGTAGCCGGCCTTGCGCATGATGCTGCAGAGACGGACGTGTGCGTTCTGGACATAAGGACCAGTGTCGCCTTCAAAGCTCATGACGGCATCCCAATCAAAACGGACGTCCTTCACGCGGCTGTTCTTCAGGTCGTTGAAGGTCAGTGCGGAAATACCGATCTGGCGGGCAATCAGTTCCTTGTTTTCCAGTTCCGGATTCTTGGCGTCGATGAATTCAAGAATCTTCTTCTGTGCGGCTTCAATGACGTCACGCAAAAGGCTTGCGGTACCTGTACGAGTCTTACCCTTTTCCCACTTGCCGTCCACCAACTGGAGGATCACGCCAAAGGGAATGTGGTACATATTGGTGTACCATTCGCGGCCCATCTTCTTAAGAACATGGAATACCTGCTTGAAGTGCAATGCCTGACCCAGGTCGACCACATAGAGGCACTTGTCGAAGTTGTATTCCTTCATGCGGTAGTCGGCTGCGGCCAAGTCGCGGGTTGCGTACAAGGTAGAACCGTCGCTCTTGCGGATCAGGCAGGGATTCAGGTCGAATTCGTCCAGCATCACCACGTCCAGATCCTGGCTCTTGATCATCAGGTTCTTTTCGCGGAGTTCGTCGAGGATCGCGGGAATCTTGTCTTCGAAGAAGGATTCGCCAGTGTAATGGTCAAAGCCGACGCCCATCATGTCGTAGATGCGCATCAGTTCCTTCAGGGTTGCGGCCTTAAAGGCAGACCACAGGGTGCGGTAGAATTCATCGCCCTGTTCCAGCTTGGTAAATGCGGCGCGTGCTTCGTCTTCGAGACCCGGCTCTTCCTTGCATGCCTTGGAGAAGGCTGCATAAAGGATGTTCAATTCCTTGACTGTCAGGGAATCCAGGGTGGCCTGGTCGGTGGGACGATTTTCGCGGAGGTACATCACGATCAGCTTGCCGAATGCGGTGCCCCAGTCGCCCAGGTGGTTGATTCGTTCGACCTTGTAACCGGCGGCCTTGTAAATACGGCTCAGGGAGTTACCGATCATGGTGGAACGGAGGTGGTGGAAAGCCAGTTCCTTACCGATGTTGGGGGAGCTGAAGTCAATGCACACGACCTTGCCGTTGGATTCCTGGTGGCCGTAGGCGAGACCCTTTTCGGCGATAGCTTCGAGAGTGGACTTTGCCAGGAAGTTGCGGTCGATAAAGAAGTTCAGGTAACCGTTCACGGATTCCACCTTGGAAAGACCTGCAGGGAGCTTTACCTGGCCAGCCAGTTCTTCGGCGATAATCTTCGGAGCCTTGCGCATGGTCTTTGCCAGCGAGAAGCAGGGAAGGGTGAAGTTGCCGTGGGTGGTATCAGGCGGCACAGAGATAAGCTTCAGGGCGGCGTCGGCTTCGAATGCGCCGGTGGCTGCCAGGGCGTTTGCAATTTCTTGCTCAAACGAGTTCATTGTCGTCTCCAGACTTCTTGGTGGCTTCGCGAACGAAGTCGGCTTCATTCAGTTCTTCAATCTTGCCGTCGGCATACAGACGGTCCAAAGAAATTTCGGCGCGCTTTTCTTCTTCGAACAGGTGTACCATCAGGTCCAGGCCTGCGTCGAATACGGCCCAGCGAACACCTTCCTTGTATTCCACACCAAGGGATGAAAGCTTGTTGGCCTTGAATTCCTTGTGGAGTTCATTGAGGATAGCCTGCATCTGGGCTTCGCTTTCGCAAGTAGCAACCAGGAAAAAGTCGGTTACGTCCTTGATGCCGCGAAGGTCGATAAGTTGCACGTTCTGGGCGCGCAGTTCAAAAAGAATGCTTGCTCCCAGCTGGATGGATTCCGGCAGGTCATTTCTTGTTGTCATTTTGTATTTCCCTCTTCGGGTTCGATGATTTGTTTAAAGTCTTTTCCGATATATACCGCTGCGTCTACCACGGCTCGCTTACTTGCCACAACCAGCACGTTGTCGGTCTTGAGCGCCCTGGCCAATGCCTGCGCGCCTTCCCATTCCGGATTTCGCAGCACGATGATCGTCTCGTCGTAATTCTGCAACCGGTCATTGCGGGAACTGACCACGTCAAAACCATTCTGTCTCAGGTAATTTCTCATGGAGGCAGCAGCACCCTGCATACCACAGCTGTTCAGGACTTCTACGTCGCCCTTGTAAGAGCGGACTTCCTGAACTTTCGGGGCTTCAACTTCTTCCTTGCACCCGAAAATTGCCAAACACGCAATGAGACAAAAAGGTATTCTTGCCAGTGATAATCGCATCAGTGACAAAAAATAGAATTTCTCCAGGGGGAGCAGGGACCGTCGTAGTATCTGTGAGGCCCATAAGCCTTAACTGCATCGTTTTCGTTTACCAGCATCAGGCGGACGCGGGTATTTTCGCTGGGTTTATACTCCAGGGCCACGTCGGGAAGGATGAAATCCACCTTTCCCTGACGCAAATCTTCCTTGGCGATGGGCATCCCGAAACGCAAATTGCTGTATAGCGGCATCCAAAGGCCAAGGTCGGCGTAAAGGTGCAGATCCGGGGTGAATTCGTATGCCAGGTGGGCCATGTAGGTCTGCTGGGCGAAACTGCCGAAGCTGCCGCCCACGAAGCTGACGGAGTAGCTGTAGCCCACAGACAGGGCCGGATCCAGCGAGGAATGGCGGAGCAGACGGTCACGGTCAAAACGTTCCCGATTCCAGGGGATGCCGCTTCGTGAGGCCTCCACGGGCAATTCTTCCACATAGACGGTGTCCACGATGGTATCCCTGGAAACCTCCACTGGCGAACTTGCTGCGGACGATAAGGCGAGCTGGCTCGCGACAATGGCGGTTAGGATACCCACATCCAGAATATAGAAAAGCTTGGAGGGGAGGCTTGGCTTTTATATAAGCAGAAGAGCACCCGCCAAGGCGAGTGCTCACAGTCATATGGTAAAAAAAAGAAATTACTTCTGGACGATTTCGTTCTTTTCGTTCACGTGAACCACGGTGGGAGTCCAGCTCTTTGCTTCTTCAGGGCTCATGGTGGCGTAGGCGACGATAATCACCAGGTCGCCTGGCTGAACCAGTCGGGCGGCGGCGCCGTTCAGGCAAATCACGCCAGACTTGGCGGGGCCTTCAATGACATAAGTATCCAGACGGGAACCGTTGTTCACGTCAAGAACGCCGACTTTTTCGAAAGGGAGGATTCCTGCAGCATCCATCAAGTCGCGGGCAATAGTGATGGAACCTTCGTAATTGAGGTTGGCATCGGTAACTGTTGCGCGATGAATTTTGCTTTTGAGTAATTCTAGCTGCATTTTAAGCGCTTAGAACTTTACGCCGAAGAAACCTACAACACCCTGATCCGGAGTGGGGAGGATTCCATAGCTGAAACGGTTTGCGTCGGGATTGTTTTCCCATTGAGTGCTGAAGAATGCGTCTGCGAAAGACCAGATGTGTGCGCCGGCGACAGCCAGCAAGCCATACCACCAGTCAGAAGCGCCATCAGCTGCAAGATAAACGGTAACACCAATGCCAACTACTTCGAGAGCGTCCATCCAGATGGCCTTCATAGACTGATCGGTCTTCCACTGGTACAGGGACGGGAGCAGGAGGGAGAGGTAAGCGTACTGCTGATCGCCAGAGTGATTGCGGTAGGAACGGTCGATATCTGCATCTTCCATGCCACCAGTACGCTGGTTCAGCCATTCTTCTTCGGAAACGCCCAGCTTTTCCCACGGCTTCTGGAGGTATTCAGAGGGGCGAACGCCAGTTTCAACCAGGTGGGTCAGCTTATCGCGAGACAGGCCTTCTTTCTTAGCCTGCTGGAATTCCCACTGGGTGAGACCAATTTCTTCGTAATTAAAACCAGCCCATTCATCGCTGGATGCGGTTGCTTCACCGACTTCTTCGGTGTCATCGGAGCCATAAGAGTAGGATTCTTCGTCGTCGGACTGTGCAAAAACAAGTCCTCCGCAGAGAAGCAGCATACTTGCAATTTTACACAATTTTGACATTTTCCAATCCTTTCTTAGCCCATTCACTCGAATTTAATGCCGGGGGAGGGAATCGAACCCTCACACTCTCGCGAGTACCGGATTTTGAGTCCGGCGCGTCTACCAATTTCACCACCCCGGCTAGGGGTACAACAAATATAGAACACTTTTCTTTTTTTGGGAGGCAGAAAAGCTAAAAAACCGCGATTTTATGTAAAATTATTTTCTCAAAAGGGGCTGGTACTCGATTTTTTGCTTTACCAGTTTGTCTGCGGCGAAGTCAATGGCCGCTTCCTTTGTCGCAAAGTGACCTGTATGCACCAGGTACAGGATCTTTTCGCCGCGGGGCTGCTCCACGATAGTGCAGGCAATTTTCTGCTTTTTCAGGTTGTTCACCATCAAGTCCGCATAGGCCTTTACGCTGTAGGCGCCCAACTGGAGGATCCAGTATTCTTCGGAAGACTTGTCGGCTGCCGGGGCTGCAGCGGGTGCTGGAGTTGCTGCGGGGGCTACAGCCGGAGCGCTTGCTTGAACTGCAGGTGCCGGCTGGGCGGCAACAGGTGCTGCGGGCTTGGTTGCTTCCACTGCGGGTTTAGGAGCTTCTGCAGGCTTCGGACTTTCTGCCGCGGGTTTTACTTCTGCAGTCTGAGTTGCCGGAGCGGGTTGCGCCGCAGGCTGGGTGGTCGGCTGTGCAGGAGCCGCAGCTTGTACAGGGGCGGTGGCTTGCGTCGGGGCAGGTGCTGCAGCCTGTGCTGGAACGGCAGGTGCTGTTGTGGCGGGTTGTGCCTGTGCGGGAGCTTCGGCGGCTTCAGTCTTTGCCTTCTGCATGGCGGCCAGGGAATCAGGATTCTTCAGCAGTTCGCAACGTTCCTTCAAGTCTTCGTTGCTGCTCTTTGCCTTTACTGCGGTACAAACCTTCTGGAGTACCACGTTGTGGTGGGGCTTGGATGTCTCGATGGCGTGGATCAGGTCCTGGGCGGCCAACTCGTACTTGCCCAGGTAAAGGCGGAACTGGGCGCTGGTCATCATCAGGTCCGCGTACAGGGATTCCTGGGGGCTAACCTTCTGGACCAGACTATCAAGGCGCTTGCCTGCCTTCTTGAAAGAGGCTGCATCGCCGGTTTGAGAAAGGGCGAGGATGTTCCACAAAAGGCATTCTGCCTGTTTTTCCTTGGGCTGCATGGGGCATGCCTTTTCGTAGGCGCTTGCCGCTTCTTTCCAGTTGCCGGAAACATAGGACTTCTGTGCGTTTGCCAGGGCTGTTGCTGCGTCCTGTGCGCTAACGCTAATTGCGGATAAAAGAATTGCTGCTAGGGTTAAATGCTTGCTAATGTAATTCATCCTGATGCCTTTTTTAGTCCAATAAAATCTTAATCGTCCAACAAGGTGCCGCGAAGGGTCCAGCCCTTCATGTCGTCAATTTTCACCTTCACGTAGTCGCCGGGCTTCACGATGCGGGTGGGCTTGAAGATGACCTTCTTGAAGTTGTCGGTCTTGCCCATGAATTCGTTTTCGTCGCGGCTGGAGCAGCCTTCCACAAGGAGCGTCTCGGTGCGGCCGATCATCAGCTCGTTACGTTTCTTGGTGATGCCGTTCTGCAGTTCCACCAGGCGGGTGTGACGTGCCAATTTTTCTTCGGCGGTCAGAGTTTCCGTTTCCTTGTAGGATTCAGTTCCCTTGCGGGGGCTGTAGATAAACATGAAGGCGTTGTCGAACTGGCAGGCTTCAAAGGCCTTCATGGTGTCTTCGAAGTCTTCGTCGGTTTCGCCCACGAATCCGCAGATCACGTCGGTGGAAATACCGTACAGCGGGTCCTTGCTGCGAAGCTGCTCAATAACGCTCATGTACTGTTCCATGTTGTGCTGGCGACGCATCTTCTTCAGCATGTTGTCGCTACCACTCTGGATAGGAATGTGGGCGTAATGGCAAACCTTGGGGTTGTTCAGCAGAACATCGATGAGTTCGTTGGTGTAGTGGCGAGGATGGGGGCTGGTAAAGCGGATTCGTTCAATGCCGCCAATCTCGGATACACGGGTAAGCAGGTCTGCAAAATTGTTGTCGCCGTTTTTGTAGGCGTTCACCGTCTGGCCCAGCAGCATCACTTCGGTAATGCCCTTGTCCGCTGCCTTCTGGACTTCCGTCAGAACGTCGTTCATGTCGCGGTACTTTTCGGGGCCGCGGAGGTAGGGAACGATGCAGTAACTGCAGCGCTTGTTGCATCCACGCTGGATGGTAACGAAGGTGCTGAAGTCGTGCTTCACCTTGGCGTAATCGCCTACATAGTTCTGGGTGATATCTTCATCCAGGAACATGCGGTGGTGAGTCTTGTGCAGCGGGCTATCGGGGCCAGCCAACAAAAGCTCGGGAATATTCTTGTACTGGTCCGGACCTACGACGTAGTTCACCACCTTCAGTCGCTTGAGAATTTCCGGACCGCGGTTCTTGGCCATGCAACCGCAAACCACCACCTTCAAGTCCGGGTTAGCTTTCTTCAGCTTGCGGTACTTGCTGATGTTGGCGAATGCGGTGTCTTCTGCCTTTTCGCGTACGGAGCAGGTGTTGACGATGATGAAATCGGCTTCGGTAATGTCGCCGGTTTCCATACAGCCTTCCATGTCCAGCTTCTGGGCAATGAGGGCCGAGTCATATTCGTTCATCTGGCAGCCGTAAGTGGCCAAGTAATATTTCTTCATGAGGATTGCAGTCTGCTTATGGTTTTAACGGCGGGTAAGATAGAAAAATTCAGTGTGTGGGCTGCTGCGCGGGGTGCTTGCGAGGGACTTTTCTGCGGAGGATGAGGTGTTTTCCCGAAAAATGGGCTCCATTGGGAGGGAATGTGGTGATTTGGAGTCCATGATTTTGAATAAATTAGTTGAAAATGGGGCGGTTGAGTAAACTGTAGGCCGGGCATTGGACTCCAATATGACCAATATTGTTTATTTGGAGTCTATATAAATACCCATAACACAAAATCTACTATAGACAAAGTAATTTTATGGGCTCCATTTGCCTACTAACTGACTATTTGGAGTCCAAAAATCATCGAAAACTCATTTTGCAACCGTGAAAAAGCTGTTTTTACGAGGCGATTTTTGTAAATTCGTTCTGTGCGTGAGTGCGCACTATTTTGTATATGGCCCATAACCAAAGGTATTTATGAAGACTTTGGAACTTTTACCGCCAGATACAATTCTGGCGTCAGTCCAGAAACGTGCAGAAGAACTGCTCTTTATTATAGAAGAAAAGATGCGCTCTTTAAGTAAGGCGCCAGCGGGGCGAATCAAACTGATTCGTCGTGGCGGGAACATTCACTGCTATCATGTGACAAGTTCAGCAAAACCTGCCGGTAAGTACATTCCCGTTTCGGAGCAAAAATTCATCAAGGCGCTTATTCAGAAGGAATACGATCAGACGGTTTTAGCGGAACTGCAATACCAGCTAAAACTGATAGATAATTTCATAAAGAAGTATAATCCTTCTAAGGTGCGGGAATTATTCGGATCCCGCGGAGAATTGCGTCGCGGTTATATCTCTCCGGTAACGCTATCCGATGAGGATTATGCGGCCCGCTGGCTTGCCCAATCATACAAGTGCAAATCATTTCGTGAAGGGGAGCCTGAATTTCTCACCAGCCGCGGGGAACGAGTCCGCTCCAAGTCTGAGATGATTATTGCAGACATCCTGGCGAAAAACAACATTCCTTACAAGTACGAGCTCCCTCAGCAAATGAAGGCCGCGGGCGGCAAGCTGATTCCGGTCTATCCCGATTTCACCTGCGTGAATCTCCGGACTCGTCAGGAGTTTTTGTGGGAGCATTTAGGACGTATGGATGATTCGGACTACTCGATGAAAACGGTGATGAAATTGCGCACCTACAGCAAGAACGATTTTATCCCTGGCAAGAATCTGATTCTGACCATGGAATGTGATGGCATCCCGCTGGATCGTAAGGAAGTGGAAGCCCTTGTAAAAACCTTTTTGCGGTAGACCGCGGCTCTCGTCGTCCGAGCTTTCTTATATTATGGACATGGCTCGTTTCTTCTACAAATGCTTAGGCCGTTTTGCCCTTATGACTGCAGCCGCCCTGTGGGCAGGTTGCGACAATGCTGAGAAGAGAGAATCTGTAAAGGAGGAGCCTGCAAGGGACATTTCTTCTAGCTCCTTGCTGAAAAAAGAAATCAAGGATTCCAAGTATCTTCCAAAACAAGAAAGTATTGTTGTCCAGGGAACTACTGTTCTCTACGGAACGATGCCTGTTGTTGGGGATTGTCTTTATGGTTGTCATACACCGATTGGCGAATCAAAAGCGAAAGGGCTAGTGAAGAAATTGACTGAACGGGATCTTAAATTTGAGGGATCTCTTTCTGGTGAGCATCTATCTAAAATTGTATGTCCACGAACACAAGGTCTTCGCCATATCTACAATAAGTTCTTAAAAAAGAAGCCTGGATTTGAAGGCCGCTTGGTGTTGCAGCTGACCATTGCTCCTGACGGCTCGATAACCAATGCTGTCGTAAAATCATCAACCACTGGTTATGACGATTTTGACGCAGAAATAAAGACGGCTGTAAGTCGTTGGAAATTTGAAAAATCCGACGGAATCACCTCTGTGACCGTTCCGTTTGAATTTTCGGAATCGTCGGATAAATAGGGCTGAGCGGCCTATTATACCAGCTTCAGCAAGTCCTTGATATGCCTGATGGTGTATTTGGGCTCCAGGGGCAAAAGATTTTCGGGACGGCCGAAACCTTCCAGGCAAATAATGCTGTCGATGCCGGCGTTCTTGGCGGCCATTACATCGGGGGTATCGTCGCCAATCATCACGGCTTTTTCGGGAGCGACATTCAGTTCTTTCAAAATGGCGTAGATGCCGCCAGGACCGGGCTTACGTTCCGGAGTGGTGTCTCCGCAAAGATAAGTGACAATTTTGTCCGCGGTGATACCCTGCGCGGAATCCCCGTTCCCAATTAATCCAAATTTTTCCAAAATCTTCTTTGCCGGTGCCACGGGCTTGTTGGTCAGCATGGCGGCGATTTTCTTGCTTTCGTCGCGACTTTCACTACCGCAAATCCAGTCTATAAATTCCAGCACCCCTTCGTAGGGTTCCGTGTCGATGGTGCAGTGATCCCAGTAATAATCGGAGTAAACTTTCAGCACTTCATCGATTTTAGCTTCGTCAAAACCTGCGCCTTCTAAAATCGCATTTACCGCTTCCTTGTCGCGAACGTCCAAGTGGTCAGCGGGATTCTTTGAACCGTCCGGTTCGCCGGCAGTCTTGCCTGCGCCGAACATAATGCCCGACGCTACAGACCTGCGAATCAGATTCCTGGACCCGTTCCCGATGCAACTTCTCACGTTGTCCTTGGAAATTTCCTGAATGCCGAACTGCTTCAAAGCGTAATTCACTGCGGGAGCCAAGTCCCCCAGGCTGTTGAACATGGTGCCGTCCAAGTCGAAAATGAACAGTTCCTTGCGGGCCAATAATTCTTTCAGTTCTTCGCTGCTAGTCATTTCAAAAGCTCTTTGATTTTTTCTTTGACGATTTCGAGATTGTTGTTGGTAAGAATGGGTATCAAACTATTGATTTCTTCAATGGATTTGTCCCACCATTTCCATTCTAGCATCAGGTTGATGAGTTCGTCGTCAAAACGTTTGCGGATGGGTTTTGCTGGGTTCCCTGCGACAATGGTGTAGGGGTCTACGATTCCTGAAACAACACTGCAAGCTCCGATGATTGCGCCATCCCCAATTTGTGTTCCCGGGAGGATTGTCGCATTCTGACCAATCCAAACGTCGTTGCCGATGACTGTATTCCCCTTGAAGGGCATGTCCTCTGGCTTTGGCGGAGCCATGTCCCACCCTTCAAGAGTGTAGAAGGGGTATGTGGACACGGAGTTCATTTGATGATTGGCGTCGTTCATGACAAACTCAACACCCGCTGCAATCTGGCAGAATTTTCCGATAATCAGCTTATCTTTGCTCCAGGGGTAAAAATGAGTGACATGACTTTCGAATTCAGAATCAGCTATATAAGTAAAATCCCCAACGATGATGTTTGGATTTTTGATGGAGGGTTTTACGTAGATTTCTTTATCGTATCCGGCGATGGGATGAATATTGTTTGGATTCGGATTCATATCAGCTATCAAAAATAAAAAACTATTTTTGCATCCATCAAAAGCTGCTTGGTTTATGTCTAAATTCATAGATTATATAGCCTTCCAGTTCGGAAATCCCCGAGGTTTTGTGGGAAAGGTTTGCTGCCGTTTCATCCGTCAACAGGTGGATTTTGAGAATCACCAGGTCAAGGATATTGTAAAAGACAAAAGCTTTGTGGTTATTTACACCAAGACGTAAAAAGTTTGTATATTCATGCCATGAAGAAATTTTTTAATACCCGCGCAATTATCGGCGCATCCATTTTTGCTTCGGCCCTTGCAACCGCTGCATTTGCTATTGATCCCGTTGTCTTTACCCCGGCCGTTTACCCTATCGGTGAAGTGAACCAGGGCGACGTCAAGCATTTTGTCTTGAAGGGGGCTAATGTCTCCGGCAAGGAAATCAAACTAGAAAATGTAATGTGCCAGGGGAATGGCTGCTCCAATTTCAAGTTCCCGGCATCCATTGCCAATAAGGGACCGGTGGTTGTAGAATTCGACATGGACTTCTCTGAAATGGAAGGCCCTATTAGCCCCACCGTCGTGCTGGTGGGCACCGATGGCAAACCCTATACTGCCGCTATGGAAGGTACCGTTAAGGCTCCTTTCTTCTTTAGCGAAAAGATGTTTGACGCTGGTTACTATACCGCCGGCGAGAAGCGCGAATGGTCCTTCTACGTGTGGGAGACCGACAAGAAGGCTCGCCCGGATCTGACCCTTTCAGATGAAGCCGCCAAGGATTTCTCCATCAAGACCAAGAACGTAAAGGTTAAGGTGGACGAAAACGGCAAGGTCACCGAAGGCGGTAAGATTCCCGCTCTCAAGATTACCTTGACTACCAAGGGTCTGAGTCGTGAAGGTTGGGAACAAAAGCAGCAGAGTATCCGCAAATTTGTGGGCTTTAAGAGCAAAAAATACCCCAAGGCCACCCCCGAAGTGCTGGTTGTTGGCTTCTGGAAGTAAAAATTTGAACTTTTTTCGGCGTATTGCCTTGCAAATTTTCAAATATTAACTACCTTTGGTTCACTCTTAATTGAGACCTCGGGATGTAGCTCAGCCTGGTAGAGCGCTTGAATGGGGTTCAAGAGGTCGCTGATTCGAATTCAGTCATCCCGATAGAAAAACCACAACGAAAGTTGTGGTTTTTCTTTTTTTTTGTGCCTAGTGCGATTATGGGCGTTTAGAAAAGTTCTAATCAGCGTTCAAATGAAAAAGGCCTTGGCTTTTGCCAAGGTCTTCTATAAAGTTTGCGGGACTATTAAGCTTTATTAATATCTTCGTCTGTGAAGTTCAGACCATTTCCCGCAGCGCGTTCCCCAAAATCGGTAACTACGGTCGGGACGCCATTCTTTGAAATTTCATTCATTTCGATGGCTGCCGCTTCGTAGTCTGACTCGGTGGTCCATTCGGGTTGCCATACCACAACCTTGTTTCTGCCGGATTCCTTGCCCTGGTACAGAGCCTTATCGGCCAGCTGGATGCTACGGTCGGCTCCGAGACGGTGGTCAAACTGGGAGACGCCCAGGGTGATGGTAATGTTGATGGTGTAGTCGGCGTAATGGACTGTCATCATCTCGATTTGACGGCGGAAGCGTTCTGCAACGGCGGTTGCCCCTTCCAGATCTGTTTCGGGCAGGAGGGTCAGGAATTCTTCGCCACCATAGCGGGCAAAGACGTCGTACTTGCGTAATAGTCCGCGGATAGTCTGCGATACGGATTTTAGGATGACGTCACCGCAAGCGTGGCCGTAGGTGTCGTTAATTACCTTGAAATGGTCAATGTCCACGAAGATGAAACAGAATGGCTTTCGACTGCGCAGGGTCCTTTCGATTTCATTGGCTATAGTCTCATTCATGTCACGGCGGTTGGGGAGTCCGGTCAGTTCGTCTGTTCTTGAAATCAGGTCCAGTTTCTTGTTGGCGATTTTCAATTCCTTGGTTCGTTCGGAAACTTCCTGTTCCAAGCTCTTACGATGGGCTTCCAATTCGCGGATTTGTCGCTGGATTGTTGAAATCATGACGTTAAAGGCTTTGGACAGCATGCCGATTTCGTCATTACGGTTACCCACATGAATCTGCTCCATTTCCTTGCCTTCGACGATTTCGTAGATATGGTAGGTCAGATTGTTCAGAGGCAGGCCCATCTTGGCAAACATCCAGGCGGCCAGGAAGAAAATGATGAACATGGAAGCTACCAGGATGACCCAGTTGCCCACGGAAGACGATGTCACCATGTTGTCAATTTCGCTCTTGGGCTGGAAGGAGAATAGGGCGAAGTCGTAGGCAGAATCATATCTGAAGTTGGTCAGATAAGTGACTCCATCGGCCAGGGTGTGGTATTCTGCACTCTTCGTGTCAAAATTTTTGGGGTCAATATTTAGTCCCAATTCTGCAATCTTGTGGGTTCCCGTGAGCCATTGTTTCAAGTCCGGATGGTAGAGGATTTCGCCTAGGCTATTGACTGCCATAACGAAACCATTCTTGCCGACCTTATACTCTACCAGGTGCTTCCAGATGCGGCGCAGAGAGAAGGTGGCTACCAGGCTACCGTCACCGGCAGCGCGGTTGACGATACCGATTGCAAAGATCCTCTGGGGAGGGGCGTCTTGTGACGTTCTAAACCAGGGGGTAATGTAGGGGCGGTGGGGGGTTATTCTGGAAAATTCAATGGGGTAGGGGGATTCCGTGGGGGAACTGACCATGGCGTTGTCGCATACGAACTTGTCTTCGCGGTCGTAAACGGTAACTGTTTCTCCTGAGATAAACAGGGACGAAACGCTGTAGCTTTTAAGGAAGCTTGCCGCTGTTGTCGGCTCCATGCCCTGCAATTCGGACGTCTTGGTCAAGAGCGAAAGCCTGTCACCGAACTGTCGCATTTCGGTTGTGGCTGTGTTCATGATCTGGGCTAGCTGGGCTTCGTTATTGTTGAAGTTCCACTCTAGCATCAGGTCGTTCTGTTTGTCGTTCATGAAGAACGTACTTCCCGTGACCACAATGGTCATGGAAACTAGCAGGACCAGGATCACCTTGAAGATGATACTTCTGGAAAACCTTGTTGCCAGGGACTCGTTCATAAGTTCAGTTATCTCTTTGTTTTTCTACGGAAATTAAAGGCGAAACCAAGGGCTATCATAACGATAAATACCAGGGGTGCCTTTTTAAGATTGTCGTTGACGATGTTGTTTTCTGCAGTGTTTGTGTCCGCGGTTGCGGTGGTGGACGGATCTTCTTTTTTCTTGTTCAGTTTTCCCCACAAATTCATGAACTCGGCCTGGGTCATGATATTGTTGGACGGGTAGTTAAGCTTTCTGTCGATTTCGATGGTGTACTGCTTGAAAACATCGTACAGCTTTTCTTCGGAGTACAGGGAAGGAATTTCAACCTGTTCCCAGACGGAACTGAACATGGCGACAAATAACTGTTCCAGATCGCCCCATTCAGGGATGGCGACGTAAGTTTTGCCGGTTGCGAGTGCGTTTATCAGTTCGCGGTAGTCTTCGTCTTCGGACCACTTTTCAAGCACTTTCTTGGAAGTGGGCAGGAAGCCGATCTGCTTGGTATAGGCGTCCTGATTTTCGTCTTCGACCAGGAACTTTAGCAGGGCCTTTGCCTCTTTACGTTCGTTTTTGGCGGGAATGGCCAGGTTGCTTCCGCCGATGAAGCTGACAGAACCAGCGGAACCTCTGGGGATAGGAACCACCATGACGCTATCTGTGCCGATGCGGGCGTTGGATAGACCGCCTTGGGTGCCGTGGATTCGGGTCTGCATCACGATTTCGGAAGTGCTGATGATAAAGGCCAATTCGCTATTGTTGAACTGCTGGGCGATTTGGGCTGTGTTGGCCTGAAGGGCTTCGGTTTGGACCAGGCTGTCCAAGATGAAGTTCAGATAGAGGGAAATGCCGTGGAGAGTTTCCTTTGAGAGAATATTGGCGTGCCACTTGCCGTTATTGTCTTTTTCGATGAACGATCCGCCGTTGCTCCAGATCCAGGGGGCGAAGTTGTGGGGGATGTTCCAGTCGCTCTTGCCCGGGAAGGCGTAGCCGCGGATGGTGGCGCCGTCGTCCTGCACTTCCTTGGCGGCATTGACTTCACGGATTGCCTTGACAAAGCCATCGTAAGTGGCTAAGTCGTTCTTGGAAATGTTGTGCTCCTTGAGGATGCGCTTGTTGGCGAGAATGGGGCGAATATCGATAAACCAGGGCACGGAATAGATGGTGGTATCACCGTCTATATGGGTGGTATTCCAGCTAACAGAAACGAAACGGCTAGGGTCTACTTCGTTAATCCAGTCGTTTAGGGGCTTGATTTCGTTGCGGGAGGCAAAATAGGGAATCCAGGTGGTGCCCAACTGAAGTACGTCGGGGGCATCCTGACCGGTTGCCAGAGCCTGTGAAATGCGGTTCCAGGCTTCTCCCCAGTCTAGAACCTGAACTTTTGTGGGAATACCGGTTTTCTTGGTGAACTGTTCAAGTCGTTGCTCAAGTTTTTCCTGAGGGGTGGCTCCGTTCGGCATAATCCACACGGTAAGGGGCTGATTAGCGGCCCAGACTGCGGTAGATGTTACCATTGCCATGATCGTGGCTGTAACGGTTTTTTTGAGATAATTGAACATTCCAACTCCTTGACAAACACTCAAAAACGGGGGGGGGTGTGTACCACCCGCAATGTTAAAAGTATATTATTTTTATAATAAGATGGGCGTTTTGTGCATAAAAATGGATTTTTTCGCCGGTTCTTTGAGGTCCTCTCCGTGAGCCAAATCAAGGTGAAAAAAAAATACCGGACTGATGACGAAAATCTTATTTTTTTTACCTATATTTTCTTATGTCGAACCTAACCGACAATTTCTTTACTAAGGAGTATACAATGAAAAAAGGTCTCATTACCCTTCTCTGCGCAGGCATGATCGTTCTTACCGGTTGCTATGGCAAGAATGCTTGCTTCAACAAGATTCACCAGTGGAACGGCACCCTCGGTGACAAGTGGATCAACTCCATCGTCCACTTCTTCCTGATGGTTATCCCGGTTTACGGTATCGCTCTCGGCCTGGTTGACGGTCTCGTTCTTAACACTGTTGAATTCTGGACTGGCTCCAACCCCCTCGCTGCTGACGACAACTACTATGAAAAGGATGCTCAGGGCAATGAAATTGCTGCTGTGAAGAACGCAGACGGCACCATGTCTGTTGAAATCACCACCGCTAAGGGTGAAAAGGCTAACCTCATGCTCCAGCGCGATGAAAACGTTGTCCGCGCTCTCGATGCAGAAGGCAACTTGGTTGCTCAGTACGATATCGCTAAGTAATTCTTAGTTATAACGAGCTTAAAAGGCCTCCCGCCATGGCGGGGGGCTTTGCTTTTATTATCTTAGAGCTATAATGTTAGGGCGTGTTCATAAAAATGCAGGTTGGGTGTCTGCAGTTCTTGCCATGGTCGCTTTGTATCTGGCGGCCTGCGTGGACGATTATGTCGCCCGCGGCAATGCGGCCCTGCGTATCGGCGACTTTGAACGGGCCATTTCCAATTTTTCGAAGGCTCTTGACGAAGATCCGGCTAATCGGGATGCCCGTTATGGCCTGGCTCTATCTTATTATACTACTGCTGAAGATGGGGAACGTCTGCGGCTTCCGTCTTTTGACCTGTGGAGTCGAGCCGCCCGTGAATTCAAGATCCTTTCTAGAGTGGATAGCAGCGGACGGATTAACGCTAACTATTCGACCTGCCTTTTTTACCTGGCCCGTGCGACCTTGGCCCAAAACGAGGGGGCCAATGTGCTTCCGTTGTTGGACCAGTCGATTCAGCTGGATAGCGTCAACTACTTCAGCTACAATCTGAAGGGGCTGATACTTTCCCATCGGGGACGGGGGAACGATTTGGAACAGGCCAAGAAGATTTTTATCCATATCGTGACACACGACCCGGATTTTATTTCGGCCTATGTGAACCTGGGCAATGTCTACTGGGAAGAGGGCGATGTGGAATCGGCCTGGGATATCTGGTCTATGGGGCTGGAGAAGGCTCCCGATCATGAGGATTTGCTGCGCTGGACCCGGGTGGCTGAAGACTCTCTGAAGGCCATGGTCTTGTCTGGGGAACTATGACCGAGGTGAGGTTCCCTAAAAAGTCCCTGTTGGATTCGGCGACCAGGTGCTTCTTGCTTCATGAGGGCGGGGAGGCCTGCGTCTATGGGCTTTCGGTGGAGGGCCGCGGCAACCTTGTGCTGAAATGGTACAAGTCCCATGCCCGCTTTGACGGGAGCGTGATTTCTTCGATTGCAAACAGTCCTGTGGACGGTCTTTACCGGATTCTGGAGTTTGGAGAGCGGGAGGGTACGCCCTATGTTCTCTATGAATTTATTGATGGGGTGGCATCGGCGGAGTTTGATGTAATTCCTGTGGCGGAGGCGCTAGTGGCCCTGCGGCAGGTGGCAAAAACCTTGTCTGCGTTAAGCGAAAAAGGCTCCCATCATGGAGACCTGAGTCCGTCTAACGTTCTTTTGACTGCAACTGGAGATACTGTCCTTATTGACTTTGGGCTGGTGGGTCTTGGGGCGTATGCCTATGCGGCGCCCGAACGGTTCCGCGGTCGAACCTCAGATGCCCGATCCGACATGTATAGTCTTGGCTTGCTGCTGTACCACTGGATCTGCGGAAGGGACTTGGTTGAGACGGATGTTGTCTTGAAGACGACCGGAAAGTTGGACAGTCTCGATCCATTTGTTGAGTTGAAACCTACCGAAAAACTTTATGAAACCGGGATTTTTTTTCCTGGAGAACTGGCGGCTCTCGAACCGATCTGGACGGGACTTTTGCGGAATAGTCCGGAGGAACGCTTTGAGGATTTTGACGAACTGGACGAAGTCCTTGAGATTGCCCTTTATAAGGTATGCGGTGGTGAAATTGCGATCCTAAAGAACAAGCAGAATCTTGCCGGACGAGTTGAAAAAATGCTACAAAATGTTCCGGCCTTTTCGGAACCCTCGGATTTTTGCCCATTTCCCTATCATGTTGCCCAGGGAGTGGGAAAAAAATTCCCAGTGAAACTATCGGTTTTGTGCGGCTTAGGACTTATATTATTGATTGTAGTGGCTGTCCTTGTTTTTGGGGACCGGAATCCAGATATCGATGATGTGGCTTCCATGGTTCTTGAAAATTCCAGGAATCTGGAACTGAAGGATCTGCCTGCTTCGGAAGTTAATCCATAGCTTATAGAGGTGCTCATGAAATCTGAATCGATGCTTGCCACGGAAAAAATGTTGGATGTGGTGAAGACTCTTTTGGATGAGGAGCAGCCCGAGAGTCTTTTCCCGAAAATTCTTGAAGTGGCCCGCGGGGTCCTTCATGCCGATGCCGCTGTGCTGGATATTGGTGGCGAAAAGCCGCTCCACCTGAGCAACCCTGAGTCGGTGGCGATTTCTATTTCTGCCGTAAGGCTGGCCAAGGCCGAAAAGCGGGCCGTGGTGTGGAACCAGCTGGATGACGAAAACGCTGACCTTTCCAAGTCCATTGTGCAGAATCAGCTGACCAGCATTATGGTGTCGCCGTTCCGCACGCCTGAATCCGAGGCGGGATATCTGTACTTGCAGCGTGCCGCCCGCGAGGAACCTTTTACGGAAGACGACAGTCAACTTTTTGACTCCTTTGTGGCGGTGTGCGAAAAGTTTGCCTTTGCCATGTTTGACAGGCTCCGCGATAAGGAATCGCTGGATGTCTTGAAGAATGTTGTTCACAAGGACGGGGTGGTGTACTCCAGCAAGGTCATGTCGGACCTGATTGCCCTGGCCGATAAATTGGCCACTTTGCCGTTGCCCGTGATTGTCCGTGGCGAAACGGGTACGGGGAAGGAGGTCATTGCCCGCTATATCCATAAGCATAGCCCCCGCAGCGACAAGCCCTTTATTGCAGTGAACTGCGGCGCCATTCCGGAACACTTGATGGAATCTTTGCTGTTTGGACATGCCAAGGGTTCCTTTACCGGAGCTATTGAAACTCGCAAGGGTTTCTTCGAAGAGGCTGACGGCGGCACGATTTTCCTGGATGAGATTGGCGAGTTGCCTATGAACATGCAGGTTAAACTTTTACGCGTTCTGCAGGAAAAGCATATTACCCGTGTAGGTGACAATCGCGAAATTCCTGTAAATGTCCGCGTGATCAGTGCGACCCACGTAGACCTGGAAACAGCCGTCAAGGAAAAGCGCTTTAGGGAAGACTTGTATTTTAGAATCCAGGTGATGCCTGTGGTGATGCCCGCCTTGCGTGACCGCGAACAGGATGTGGTTCTGCTGGCACAGGAATTTCTGACCCGATATGGTGCGGAATATGGCCGCGGTAAGTTCCGTCTGAGCCGTAATGCAGAAAAGGCCATGCTCAGTTATTACTGGCCGGGCAATGTCCGCGAACTGGAAAACAAGATTCAGAAGGCCTTGGTGCAGGCTGTTCATGGCGTGGTGCAGCCTAAGGACCTGGGATTGGACGACATGCAGGCTCAAGTCAAGGATTCTCCCAGATCTCTGAAGGAGGCCCGCGAGGCGGTGGATCGTGAAGTTATTGGCAGGGCCCTGCGGGATAGTAACGCAAATCTTACCCTGGCCGCATCCATTTTGGGAATTGACCGCAAGGTGTTGCGCGAAATTATGGAACGTCTGGGAATGCATAAGGAAGACTTCAAGAACTAGTTGTTATATTTTGGCAGACCTATGAAAGGGTTTTGCCTAAACGGATAGTTGGCACGGATATTGCGAAAGTAAGATGATGAATAAGAACACTTTCATTTCGATACTGATGATGGCTGCGGCGCTGAGTTTCGGTGCCGAGTCTTCGATGCGTCCGATGTCTTCTGTCCCGACCCCCGCCGAAAGAGCTGAAATTTCGAAAGAAACGCCAGATTTGGGTGCGAAGGAAAGTGAAGACTGGCAGAAGATGCGTGCCGAAAGACGTAAGGCCCGTGAACAGATTCTCTCTGATTTGCGAGGTCGTTCTTCAATGGAAAAACAAAATTTCCGTCAGAACACGGTGAAAAAGCGGGACGAAAATGCTCACTTTGAGGGGGAATTCCCAAAAAATCAATCTCGCGAGCGCAACCCTTTTTATGAGCGTCCTGAGTCTCAGTACGGTTATCCTCAGCGAGAAAATCGCGGTCCCGGTTTTGAGGGGGATCGCCACCGCTATTAATGCGTTCGCTGGCGGTAGTTGTTCTATTGCTTGTGTCTGCGCTTTGGGCCGAGACTCAGCAGGCGGCATATTACCGTGCCATGCAGGCTGAGGAGGCTGGTAATCTAACCGAAGCCTTGACAGCCTTTGAAGAGGCCGTACTTATACCTGGTCCCTATACCGAAGAAATCCAGGAAATTATAAATCAGTATAAACTGGCGCTGGACTTTACTGATTCGTCGGAAGTACTTGTTTCTGACAGAAGTTCTTCTTTGTCGTTCCGTTTTTTGGGAGACCTTGGTTTTTACGGTCTTCATTACACAGAGAGTGGCTGGGTCGAAAAAATAAGCGAAGATGGCGGTGACCTGTTCTTTACCCTTTCCTCTTTTGCCGATTATGCGGTTGGCGATTATATCCATTCCCTTGGCGTTTCCGCTATGACGGACTGGTTCTTTGATAATGAGGATATGCCCGCTCTGGATACCAGCGACTGGAAACTGACTCTTGGCTTGGAATATGTGTTGGTGGCGCCAACTTTTGTTCTTGATATGGGCGTGGATTTTAATACGGCCCCAAATGAAAGTTTTTCCCCTTCTTTTTATTCCTGGTTAGAAAAGGATTTCTTTAAGTTTGAAAAACAGCGGGTAGGGGCGGCTCTCTGGGGATACTACGATACAGATGGTCCCCTATCTTTCGCCGTGTATGGATCTTGGCATCGTTCTTCTGTGTACGGATGGAATGGAAATGTCTACCTGGGCGTGCGCCTTGAGGCAGACTCCGTTGTGGACGTCAAACGTTACATGGCTGATTACGAGGCGGCGTACAATGCTGCTTACGATGAGATGGACGGTTTCAATAATGAGGACCCCTTTAATGGCGGATTCAATAATTGGGAATTTTCTGATGGGTGGAATGCTCCGTCTTATATGGGAGGCTATGGCGGTTATAACGGTTATGGCGGATTTTATGACAATGAAAATCCTTGGGGGGATAATCCCTTCAATGGAAACCCCAATGGATGGGGGGCGTTCGAGGAAAACTTGGGGGACTCCTCTTCTACGGTATCTATTGATGTTCCCATGTACAAGTCTTATGGCAAGTGGATTGGACCTTCCCTGCGTTCAAAATTATCCTATAAGTTCCGCACAAAAATTACGCTGGAAGGCGTAATGAACCTGTACTATGGTGTTGTGGTTGCCGGTCCAGACGATGATTATGAACAACTTAAAAAGTTCAGTGGGGTATGGGGAGCGACCTTGTCTTGGGCTCCCAGTTGGCTTACGGTCTACCTAGGTATGGAAATGCTTTACCGTTGGTATGACTTGCCGATCTACTATAAAGGCATTTACGCCAAGAGCGGTTTCCTTTCAGAAATCAAGACTGGCGTTAAATGGAATTTCTAATGGAGATAGTGGGAGTCGAACCCATGACCTACTGATTGCGAACCAGTTGCTCTACCAACTGAGCTATATCCCCAGGTTTTGCACAAGATAAAATTATTTCTTCTTGCGTGATTTGAAGTCTTCGATAATCGGTCTGATGATCGAGGCTAGATTCATTGCCGTTCCGATAAGAATCAGGGCTGATGCTGCATGAAGGCCGATTCCCGGTTCTACCTTAAGTAGGGGAATGCCCATGGCTGCGTTTAGTTTACTTAGCTGGGCGACAAAGGCCCACGAGGCGACCATGGTAAGCATGCCGATTGTGATGGAGCCTAGCGGGGTAATCAAGGCGAACGCTGCTGCCAGGACCGCTCCGACTAATAAGGCGTAAAGTACTGGCATGGTAGGTAACTTTGGAAACTCGGGTATGGTCTCCTTGAACTTGTCCATAGCCTTGGGATTACCAGCCTGCATTTTCTTCAGGGTGCCAAGAGCCGGTTCTTTCAGTTCTTGTTCCAGGTCGAGACCTGTGGCAAGCTCATAGAGGGTCGGCTCTGCGATGACCTTGTCGTCATTGCAGGATACGTTAGCCATAGGCATCAGAAAGGCAAGGATCACCAGCAGGTAGGGGATGGCTGTGATCTTCTTGAAGAATCTCATCTCTCTGCTGTTGCGAGTTTCAGACTTTGTCATTTACTACCTGCGAAAGGTGTCCAGGAGGTTTCTCCGCCTAGAGCGTTATTCATGGTCTTTTCGGGTTCGGTTGCGGCGGGGGCTGCATCGACTTCGCGCATATCGAAGATGCTTCTGGAAAATGCGCAACGGAAACCGATTGCGTCAGACCAGTAACGGGGGTCTTCATCATCGCGTTCGGTCAGGTTCAGAACGGATTCCTTGTCTTTCCAGGAACCACCCTTGTAAACCTTGTTGGAGCCCATCATGGAACCGGTGGGGTTAGAATCTTCAACCCAGAACGAGAACATGGAGTAGCTGTCGAGAGTCCATTCTGCCACGTTACCGGACATGTCGTAGAGTCCCCATTGATTGGGCTTCTTGGAACTGACCGGCTGGGGACCGTAGTCAAAACTGCTCTTGCCTTTCTTGTAGGAATTGTCGCGATAGACAGCATAGATGTTCACGTTGGGATTTTCATCTAGATTCCACAGGGAGCCTTCGTTGTTGTCGGCTCGGCCTGCAAATTCCCACTGGGCTTCAGTGGGCAGGTCACCACCAATAGCCTGGCAGAACTTGCGGGCGTCTTCCCAGTTGATGTTGTGTACCGGTTTGCGGGGGGCCAGGAAGGTGGAACGGTCTTCAATTCTCTGGGTGGAGTCGATCTTGGCCATGACTTCCTTGAACATCTGCTGCGTCACTTCAGTGGTGTGGATGGCGAAAGGAGACATGCTAACGACTTTGCCGTAATAACGAAAGGCCCCCGAGTCAATGAGTGCCACGGAGCCACGGATCTTGTCTCTGATAATGCGGGGAGCGTTGGCGTTGACTTCTAGATGGAAGCCTTCGTCGGCCTTGGCGGTTTCAACCTTGCGTTCCTCGCTGATTTCCTGAGGAGGAGGTTCTATGGGGCGGTTGAGCCAGTCCTGGACTTCGGTCATATCGAAGATGTAGCCCGGCAGTTCAAAACTACCGTGGCTGGGCAGGATGTTCTTATCTATTTCCAGTTCCAGCTTTGAGTAGCGATACTGGTAGCGACCTTTGAGCAGGCCTTCCTGGTAATGCCAGACGGGCTTGTTGTTTTCGAGGGTGATGATGGCGCGGACGCTGGCGCCTGCAACGATCATGGCGTAAAGAGAATCGGGAGTGTATCCGTCTACATAGCCGTTCCAGGAAACGTCGTAACGTTCATGGTCCTTGCCCAGAAAAACTCGGATGCCCACGACGGCCTTTTCGTTTGTTGCAGGGTCAATTCCGTAAACCGGTTCCATTTTCGAAGGGATCATGGCTCCTCGAAGAGGGAGGGCCTGCAGGCTGTCCAGCTTACGACGGAGGGCCTTGTTTACCAGTCTAGCGGGACCCATCTTGCTGGAACGCCATAAGTCTAGAGCTTCAAGACGCTTCTGCTTGAATCTTACCATGTAGTCGTGGTAGGGCTGTTCGTCTTCGGCGATGTTCAAGGTCAGGGGACGCCTGGGGGTGGGGTAAATCTTTGAAAATTCGTTTGTGTCTACCAGGTCTACGTTACGCTGCAGTTCGTATGTGAGCTTATCGTACAGGTATTCAGTCTGTTCCAGAGTCCTGGCTGCGGCAACGCTATCTAGGGTGACGGTTGTCTTGGGCGGATTGATGGCTGTGGTATCAACTGCGATCAATTCCGGTTTCAGTTCCACAACACTTCCGCTAGGAACATAAACGGCGTCTACATAGGGGAGGTAGTCCGGAGCGCTAAAGGCGAAGGCGTACATACCCGGCTTGACAGGGTAGATTCTGGAAGGTACCGAGTCCACCATCTTGATGGTGATGGATGTGGTCTGCAGGTCCTTTATTGGAGAGCTGATATTGATTACGCCGGGAAGGTCCGTTTCCTTGAGCATCTGCCAGCGGTCATTCTTGCGGAAGAACAGCTTGGGGACGCGGGGAGAGTATATGTATTCCTTGTCAAAGTAGATGTCTGATTCATCCTGGAATGCCTTGGTGTTGGAAGAACCGTAAAAACGCATACCGATGACTTCGGAGGATTTCAGGTAATTTTCCTTAAGGCTGAAAGCGTGGAGTCGGGTAAAGTTGTTGACATCCAGCTGACCAGAGAACCAGTGGTATTCCTTGGGACCCTTTTTCTGACGGAGGTAGATGGTGTTGGACTTAAGAGGAATGGTCGGCGTTTCAGAAATGGAGAGCCCGCCTTCACGCACGATGGGCATGTCTGCCACTTCATGCATTCCTACGCCTTTCTTGAACAGGTTGGGAGCAATCTTGTAGTTGCGGTCACTGTCTGCCATGGAGAGTGCTGGGAGCAGCATCAAGAGCGGCAAACAGCGGGCGCACAGGTGTGAAAACTTCATATTTTCTCCTCTAATCAAAGCTCTTTTAGAGATGTTCTAAAACATCGCAATTTTATTACATAAAAATAACTTTTTTGTGTAAAATCATAAAATGAGAGCTCTAATTTCTATTCATTAATGCCCATTTCCAACAAATGTCCGCCTTCAGATCCGCCTACGGGGCCCAATTCCACCTTCCAGTCGGCCAGACGGATAATGTCGGGGTGGTGCTCGATGACGATTACCGTGTCGCCACGGGCAGAAAGTCTGCGTAGCAGGTTCCATAGAATCTGGATATCTTTTAGGTGGAGGCCGGTGGTGGGTTCGTCTAACAGGTACACCATTTCGGTGGCGGGACGTTTGGCCAGTTCCGCTGCCAGTTTTAGGCGTTGTGACTCGCCGCCGCTGAGGGTGGTTACGGGCTGTCCTAACTTGACGTAGGGTAAGCCCACATCACGGAGGCATTCCAGCTTGGGCAAAATCTTGGGTTGGTCCTTGAAGAATTCACAGGCTTCAACCACGCGCATGTCCAGGACGTCGGCGATGTTCTTCCCCTTGAAAGTGACGGTTAGGGTTTCCTGGTTGTAACGCTTGCCACCGCAAACTTCGCAGGGTTCCCAGATGTCTGAAAGGAAGTGCATTTCTACGGAGATGGCGCCTCGCCCTTCGCAGGCTTCGCAGCGGCCTCTGGCCAGGTTATAGCTGAATCGGCCATAGTCAAAGCCCTTGACCTTGGACTGTTCCAGCTTGGCGAACAGTTTGCGGATATCGTCGAATACGCCGGTAAAGCTGGCGGGGGTACTGCGGGGAGTGCCCGAAATGGGGCTCTGGTCTACCAGAAGTACTTCCCCAGTTTGCTTTTTCTTTCCGCGGGCCTGGAATTTTTTCTTGAGGGCGGGGTAAATCTCGTCCATGACCAGGGAACTCTTGCCGGAACCGGAAACTCCGCAGACTACGCTGACGGCGCTCTTGGGGAACTTTACGGAAAGGTTCTTGAGGTTGTTGTGGCAGAGACTGCTAAATGTATAGAATTCCGTGGAGTCGGTAATGCGGATGGGGGCCACTTCGTTGGCCACGGGGGTTTGGTGGGTTAGGAACTTTACGGTTTCACTGCGGGGGAATTGCTGCAGGGCGTAAGGCTTGGCCAGCAAGGTGGGGGAACCTTCGGCTACCACTTCGCCACCGAAGTCGCCTGCGCCAGGACCCATATCGATAATGTGGTCGGCGGCTTCCATCATCTTCTGGTCGTGTTCAACAACCACCAATGTGTTGCCCAGGTCGCGGAGTCGGTACAAGGTGTCTAGCAGTTTTGCGGTGTCACTTTCGTGAAGACCGACGGTGGGTTCGTCCAGAACGTATAGCACACCTTCTAGGCCGCTGCCGATCTGGCTTGCTAGGCGGATACGCTGGGATTCGCCACCGCTCAGGGTGTCGCCGGCGCGGTCCAGGCCGATGTATCCCAGACCCACAGATTTCAGGAAGTCCAGGCGGCCGATGATTTCGCGGAGCAAGGGCTCTGCTACGGTGCGCTTGCCTTCGGCGTTCTTGTCGTTGTCGAAGTTCACGTTGGCGAACCAGTCACGGGCATTGGCGATACTCATGTGATGAACGTCCATGATGTTCTTGCCGTTGATTCGTACGGCAAGATATTCCGGCTTTAGACGTTCTCCATGGCAGCTGGGGCATTCCTTGGGGGAGTCCTTCTTGCCGTCTTTTAGGTAACCAAGGCCAAGGCAGGTTTCGCAGGCACCCCAGTGGGTGTTGAAACTGAAGAACTTGGGATTCAGGGCGCTGTCCATGTACCAGCCGCATTCAGGGCAACCCGGTTTTTCGCTGGCGGAAAGACGTTCTTCCCCTTCGCAGTCCATGTACAGGATGCCGTTCCCGTCGCGGTAAGCCCTTTCAAAGGCTTCGACCAGTCGGGCTCGGTTATCTTCCTTGACGACAACCTGGTCCACAATGGCCAGCACCTGTTTTTCGCGGGTGGGAATCTTGGGCAGCGGCAATTCTACCAGCTGGTCGCCCATGTACACCTTGCGGTATCCCTTTTCTGTCAAAATTTTTGAAAGTTTCAGGATGTCCTTTACCTGGAAGGGGGCGAGGACGGTAACCATCTTGTTCAGGTCGCGGCTGAAGGCCAATTGGATCAAGTCGCCGGCGGCATAGGAATCCACGGGCTTGCCGCAATGGAGGCAGTGGGGCGTTCCTGCCCGGGACCAGAAAATACGGAAGTAATCGTAGATTTCGGTGAGGGTGGCCACGGTGCTGCGAGGGCTCTTGCTGGCGCTTTTCTGGTCGATGGCGATGGCGGGGGCGAGACCTGTAATGGAATCGATGCTTCCGCGGTCGGGGCGGCCCAGGAATCGTCGGGCGTAAGTGCTGAGGGTTTCCACAAAGCGACGCTGGCCTTCGTTGAACAAAGTATGGAATGCCAGGCTGGATTTTCCGGAGCCGCTAACGCCTGTTACCACCGTCAGTTTGTGGCGGGGAATGGTAACGTCAATGTTCTTGAGGTTGTGCTTGCGGGCGCCTCGAACTTCGATGTCAAGGGAAGGGCCGTCAACTCCCGCCTTCTTGGCGGCTGCGTTATAGATGGCGCGGTTTTCGGCAACGGCTCCCATCTGGCTGACAGGAACGTTCTCGCCGTGTTTTTTTGCCAGTACCGGAGCCAGGTAGCGGCCTGTTTCTGACTTCTTGCATTTGGCGATTTGTTCCGGTGTGCCGGTGGCGATAATCTTTCCGCCGTGAATGCCTGCATCGGGGCCCAGGTCGATAATCCAGTCGGCGCACTTGATTACGTCAAGATTGTGTTCGATAATGATGACGCTGTTGCCCAGGCTGCGCAAGCGGTTCAGACATTCCATGAGCTTGCGGATGTCTTCGAAATGGAGACCTGTGGTCGGTTCGTCTAACAGATAAAGGGTCTTGCCGGTACCGGGCCTGCGCAGTTCAGAAGCGATCTTGATACGTTGTGCTTCGCCGCCGCTCAAGGTTGTGGAGGGCTGTCCTAAGGTCAGGTAACCAAGGCCCACTTCGCAAAGCAGATTCAGCGGCTGGGCGATTTTGGAAATGTCCTTGAAAAATTCTGCGGCTTCGCTGATGCTCATGTCTAGAATTTCGGAAACATTCTTGCCCTTATAATAAACTTCGCGGGTGGCGTCATTAAAACGCTTGCCGTTACAGACTTCGCAGGTCACCTGGACAGAAGGCAGAATGTGCATGTCCACTACTTTTACGCCGGCACCTTCGCAGGCATCGCAGCGGCCGCCTTTCACGTTAAAGCTGAATCGGCTCTTGCTGTAACCGCGGATCTTGCTTTCTTCCATGCTGGCGAAAAGGTCGCGGATGTCGTCCCAGATTTTTGTGTAGGTGGCAGGATTGCTGCGGGGGGTGCGGCCAATGGGTGTCTGGTCGATTTCAATGACCTTGTCGATATTTTCGAGGCCTTCCATGTGGTCGAACTTTCCCACAGGTTCTTCGGAGTTGAAGAATACGCGGGCCAGTTCACGACGCAAAATCTGATTAACCAAGGTGCTCTTGCCGGAACCCGAAACGCCGGTTACCACCGTGAGGGCGCCGTCCAGCGGAAATTCCACATCGATGTTTTTCAGATTGTTCTCGGCGGCTCCGCACACCTTCAGTTTCGGGGTGTCCTTGGTAATTTTCTTCCGTTCTGCAGGAATCTCGATTGCCTTACGTCCGCTCAGGTATGCGCCTGTGAGAGAAGCTTTATTCTTTTCTAGTTCATCAACGGTTCCTGCGGCGATGATTCGTCCGCCTTCTACACCGGCGCCGGGGCCCACGTCAATGACGCAATCGGCGTGACGCATGGTGTCTTCGTCGTGTTCCACCACAATCAGGCTGTTGCCCTGGGCTCTCAAATGTTCCAGCATTCCCAGCAGCTTGTCGTTGTCGCGGGGGTGCAAACCGATACTGGGTTCGTCAAGAACGTACAGCACACCTTGAAGCCCGGCGCCCACAGCACTGGCCAGGCGAATTCGCTGTGCCTCGCCGCCGCTCAAGGTAGAGGCCTTGCGAGAAATGTTCAGGTAACCAAGACCCACCGCATTCAAGAAACTCAGACGGCCGCGAATCTCCTTCAGCACTTCCTTGCCGATTCGCAATTCCTTTTCGCTCAACTTCAAATTGTCGAAAAATTCTACAGACTTTTCTACAGACCAGTCGGTCAGTTCCGTAATGTTATGACCGTGAAAATCTACGGCGTTGGCGATGGGGTTAATGCGGGTGCCCTTGCATTCGGGGCAGACTCCAATTTCCATGAACTTGCGGAAGTGGAAAATATGCCACATGTCCCACAGTTCCTGCATGATGCTGATGACGCCTCGTTCGCTGCCGCTAGGAGTGCCGTACAGAATGGCATCCTGCTGTTCCTTTTTCAGCTTGTTCCAAGGCGTGTCAAACGTAAACTTCATTTCGTTGGCGATGGTTCGCAAGTTGCGCCAGCCGAAATCGCTAAAGATGATATTGCCATCGTCCTTCTTCTGGCAGGCTAGGGCTCCCTGCTTCAAGGACAATGTCTTGTCGGGAACTACCAGATTTACGTCGAACTTGCAGCTTTCTCCGAGACCGCGGCAAGCGGGGCATTGCCCCTTGGGATCGTTAAAACTGAAGAATCGCGGTTCCAGTTCCGGGATGGAGATGTTGCACTTGGGGCAAGCTAGCAGCGTACCCTGCAGGCGGTATTCCTCGGCGCCGTTCGCACCAGAAACTTCTGCAGAACCCGTTGCACCGGTAGCACCGAACAAGAAACTCACCAGTTTACCTTCGGTCAACTTTAACGCCCCTTCCAGGGCTTCGCGGAGGCGGCTCATGTTCTTGCGTTCTAGAACTAGGCGGTCAATCACCGCTTCGATGGTATGCTTCTCGTATCGCACCAATTGCGGCACTTCTTCAATTCTATAAATCACCCCGTCTACACGGGCGCGAACAAAGCCCTTCTCCTTAAGCTCTGCCAGCTCCTTGCGGTATTCGCCCTTACGTTCCTGTACAATGGGGGCCATGACTGTCAGCTGTTTTCCTTCGTCCCCGGCATAGAGATTATCAACAATCTGGTCTACCGTTTGCGCCTGGATTACGCGTCCACACTTAGGGCAATGAGGCACGCCAAGGCGTGCAAAAAGTAGGCGGTAATGGTCCAGGATTTCTACCACTGTTCCCACGGTACTACGTGGGTTTCGGTTCACCGTTTTCTGGTCGATGCTGATGGTGGGAGAAATGCCGCGGACACTTTCCACTTCGGGGCGCTTCATCCGTCCAATAAACTGGCGGGCATAAGCTGAAAGGGATTCCACGAAACGACGCTGCCCTTCCTGGAACACCGTATCGAAGGCCAGGCTGGATTTTCCCGAGCCCGAAACGCCGGTGACGACTACGATGGAGTCGCGGGGAATGGATAGACTTACATGTCGGAGGTTATGCTCGTGAGCGTCGCGGATGTCGATGGACTTTGTCATACCTCAAATATAGTGAACATTTGAATAGAAATCAATGACTTGTGGGCTAAATAAGCCATATTGGATAATGGAAATTGAAGACTTGATGGATCATTTTAATTGTTTGAATGTATCATTAGTATTATGGATAATGTAGAGCAGAACAACGAACGTGAAATGCTGGAGCTGGTCTTGCAGGCGACGGCGTCTTCTTACGTGTCGATGCATATCTTGAACATGCTGGACTTTACCTTTGAACCGGTTAAGACCACGCCGAATATTGATGCCATTATTCAAAAATTCGGTAATCAAGATATTCGAAGACTCCTTCCCTTTGTTCTGGGTATTTTGACAGACCCGATTTCTAGGAACGAGGTGTCACTGTTTAGTGATATTGAAACCTTAGATGAAAGGTTGAAGGACGTCAATCAGATTGCTCTTGAGTTTCTTAGCTGTACCATGGGTTGGTGCCGTTGTCGATTTATTGCGGTGACCAGGCAGGCTAACGGACTTCTGGAAAAGGTTCTGTGTGTTGTAGAAAATATCGACCAGACCCGAAGGGAAAGCTACCTGCAGGTAGGAATCATCAACGTTCTGGCTGAAAACTTTACCAATATCTTTACCGTAAATGCCAAAACCCGTGAGGCTCGAACCTTCCGATATTCTGAAAAGGCCGTGGGTGTTCAGCAGACCATACAGAATGCTCCCCTTTACGAAAACATTATGGGGGCTTACATCCAGAACAATGTCTATGAAGCAGATCGAGAAGACATGCTTAAGACATGCGAGTTCAGCAACCTGGTAAGAGTGATGCGTGAGGAGGGAACATTCTCCTATCATTATCGTATGGTGTTGAATGGGGAACCGCACTTCTACCTGTTCAAGGCGGTTCGACTTGGCAACGCCGAAAATTTTGAAGTGATTGTCATCGGTGTCGCTTGTGAAGACGAAGCAAAGAAGCAAGAGGCTTTGCTAGAAGAGTCCTTGAGAGTTGCAGAACAAGCCAACAAATCCAAGAGTACCTTCCTCTTCAACATGAGCCACGATATCCGAACGCCCATGAATGCCATTCTGGGTTTTGCAAACCTCTTGGAAAAACATAGCGACGATCCTGAATTGATCAAATCCTATGCCAATAAGATCAAGGGCGCTGGGTCCTATCTGCTGAACCTCATTAATGAAGTTCTTGAAATGGCGCGAATCGAAAGCGGAGCCACATCCGTGAACGAAAAACCGACAAATCTTTTCGACATTGCGTCGCAGATTAGAGCGGTCTTTGATGAAGAATATCGCAAGAAAAAGATTGTGGTGACAGATGAAATTTATCCCGATCATCCTTACGTTCTTTGCGATATGACCAAGATTCAGGGAATTCTGCTGAATGTGATCAGCAATGCCGTCAAGTATACTCCCGAAGGGGGCCGTATCAGGATTTCTGTCAGGGATTACCCCCATGAACAGGAAGGGATCCGCCTGTTTGAAACTATTGTGGAAGATTCAGGAATTGGAATTTCCGAGGATTTTATTCCTCATATTTTTGATAGTTTCTCTCGCGAAAAGAGCGTTACCGAAAACCGTATTTTGGGCACTGGCCTGGGAATGGGCATTACCAAGAAATTGGTTGACCTGATGAACGGATCCATCAACGTAGAAAGTCAATTAGGTAAGGGTACAAAAATATCGATCAAGGTACCTCTAAAGGTTATTGATAAATTTGAATGCTCGCAGAAAGAAAATGCAGACCTTGATGTATCTCGCCTAAAGGGAATGCGAATTCTTGTGGCTGAAGATAACGAACTGAACCGTGAAATTGCCGGTGAGCTGTTGCATGAAATGGGCTTCGAAGTTGATTTTGTAGAAGACGGAGTCAAGTGCGTTTCTGTTGTTCAGAACCTAGAGCCTTTTAATTACGATTTTATCTTGATGGATGTTCAGATGCCTCATATGGATGGCGTCGAGGCGACCCGACGTATCCGCAATATGACGAATCCTGCCAGGGCGAGCATCCCCATTATCGCTATGACCGCAAATGTCTTTGACGAAGACCGTAAAAAAGCCTATGATGCGGGTATGAACGGCTTTACCTCAAAACCCATTGAGTTGGATAAACTCTACAGAGAAATCGTAAGAGTTCTGGGCAAGTAAAAAATGAGGCTGGATTACCACCAGTCCTCATCATCGTCGTCATCTGAAGTTGTGTTGGCGGCAGTATTTACTGCTGGAATAGAACTTGCTGCAACGGGAGTGTGGGTTTCTGAGCTATCGGCTTCTTCGCTGTTGGTTGCGGTGTTGCCTGATTCCTCGTCGTTTTGCACTTCGTTATTCGTATCTTCGTCGTTGTCTTCTGTACTGGAAGTTTCTTGAGATTTCTCCGCTTCTCTTAGGGCACGGATTCTGGCAGCCTCGATTTTTTTACGGCGTCTTTCCCGGATTTTGGCCTTGACGAATTTCTTTGCCTTGTTGGCTTCTTCTATCTGGACTTCGCTGACGGTAGAGTCGGCCTTGGCTTGATCAACTTGTTCTATGGTGGACCTGGCGTTCTGACCAAAGTCTGGCTTGATGTTTCCTGAAATGGCGTGTACGCAGAAAATGATGAATAGGGTGGCTACCACGTAGAATACTAAGCTGTGTCTGTGGGGAATGTTTTCTGCATTCCTGCTTCTCTTGGTGGTAAAGATGTTCATGAATTCTGTAATCACGTCTAGGAACAGACTTTGGTGTTTGGCGTTGACTTCACGGCATCGCTTGTTCCAAACGAAACCGTCTAGGATGAGGGAGGCGAATACGGCGATGGGAATGACCCAGGTGGCTTTAGAATAATTGATGAATAGGGTGGTGAAGAGAACTGCCAAAGCGATCTTGATGCAGTTTAGGAACGCTACGAAATTTCGGTAGAAATCAGGAATGGAGGAGTCTGATTCTCGACGTAGAGCCCATTCTAATGTTGTGAGAGTGACTGTAAGAAATCCTAGAACCGCAATGACTCCTAAAATGGCGAAGTATAGGATTTCCATGGTGAAGCAGTAACCTACGGCGTTGGCGTCGCAGACGGCTCCAGTATTCTGGAAGATTAGTTTTCCCGTAGCATCGACAGTGTGCAGGAATACATAGGCCAGAACCATGAAGATGCTGAACAGAATGGCAAATAGCTTTAACAAAAGGGTGGAACCCTTTTCTTCTTTAATGAACACTCCGACTACCTCCAAACAGGTTTGTTTCAATGATAGCAAAAATACATATGAAATGTGATTTTTATCACTAGTTTATGCAAAACAAAAGTAATTTGTAAGAAATGGAGCCTAGGGGATGGATGTCAGATATAAGTTGCCAGATGTTAGATACAAGATGTGAGTTGTCATAATCGCGCCGGAGGCGCTAGAGATAGATATGAGTTATTAGATATGAGATATTGGATGTTTGGTATGAAACTGCTAACTATAAACGAATTGATGAATTCAATTAATTCATATTTCGTATTTCATAATTGAAAAAAGCCCGCAGTCGAGAAACTGCAGACTTCTTTAATCTTTCAGCTATGCGCTTTAAGCTAACTACACGTTGAAGCGGAACAGCATGATGTCGCCGTCTTGCACCACGTATTCCTTACCTTCGGTGCGGAGCACGCCTGCTTCCTTGGCGGCGTTCCAGCTGCCGTACTTTTCGAAGTCGGCGAAGGAGAGGGTTTCTGCACGGATGAAGCCGCGTTCGAAGTCGGAGTGGATGACTCCTGCGCACTGGGGAGCCTTGAAGCCAGCTTCAAAAGTCCATGCACGGCATTCCTTTTCGCCTGCGGTAAGGAAGGTACGGAGGCCGAGAATTTCGTAACCCTTACGGACAACGGCGTCCAAACCGGATTCCTGGAGACCCAGATCCTTCAGGAATTCCACCTTGTCGGCGGGATCCATCTGAGAAAGTTCTTCTTCGATCTTGCCGCTGATCATGATGACTTCGTGACCGTTCTTGGAGGCGTAATCCTTGAGGGCGTCCACGTAGGCGTTGCCGGTCAGGATGTCGTCTTCCTTCACGTTGGCACAATAGAACAGGGGCTTTGCTGTGAGGAGTGCCAGATCCTTGATGACCTGGTCCATTTCTTCGCTGTCGCCGATGAGACCGCGGGCGGCCTTACCTTCCTGGAAGGCGTCGCGGAGCTTTTCGCAAGCGGCCAGACGTGCCTTGGCTTCGGCACCGCCCATACGGGCGTTCTTGGCTTCGGTGGCCAGGCGTTTTTCAACGGATTCCAAATCCTTCAGGATCAGTTCGGTTTCGATGATTTCAACATCGCGGACCGGATCCACGGAACCATGGACGTGAACGATGTCGCCGTCGTCGAAGCAACGAATCACTTCCATGATAGCCTGGCATTCACGGATGTGGGTCAGGAACTGGTTGCCAAGGCCTTCACCCTGGGCGGCGCCCTTTACGAGACCTGCGATATCGACGAATTCGGTAACGGCGGGAACGATAGACTTGGGATTATAAACTTTTACCAGGGCGTCCAGACGTGCGTCGGGAACGTTCACCATACCTACGTTGGGATCGATGGTGCAGAAGGGGTAGTTGGCGGCTTCGGCGCCGGCGTTGGTGATTGCGTTAAAGATGGTGCTCTTGCCCACGTTGGGAAGACCTACGATACCACATTTAAAACCCATGATAATCTCCGTTTATAACTGCCGGAATGTTCCGGCTTAATTTTTTGCGATGTAAAGTTAGTAAAAAGGGGATGCCGAGAGGTGGTTAAAAAGCTAAATTTGCGGGCCGAAAAAGGTGATGTATGGCTACTGCTAAAAATATGGATTTGCTCTCGGGCTCGATTTGGGATAAGATCCTGAAGTTTGCCGTGCCCTTGGCTGCCAGTTCCATTTTCCAGCAACTTTTTAATTCTGCCGATGTGGCAGTTGTGGGTAAGTTCGCTGGCGATGCGGCCCTTGCCGCGGTGGGTGCCAATACCTTCGTCATCAACCTCATGGTGAACCTTTTCGTGGGCCTCTCTATCGGGGCCAACGTGGTGGTGGCCAACGCTCTTGGAGAACGCAGCTCCCGATCTGTTTCGCGAGGGGTTCACACCGCGGTGGCTGTTTCCGTGGTTTGCGGTATCCTGCTTGCCTTGATAGGGTTGTTCTTTGCCCGACCGATTCTTACGGCAATTTCTACTCCGTTAGACATCCTCGATGATGCCGTTTTGTATTTCCGGATTTATTTCGTGGGTATGCCCTTCATCATGCTGTACAATTTCTGTGCGGCGTTGCTCCGTAGCAAGGGGGATACCAAACGGCCCTTTTATGTGCTTCTGGTGGCCGGTGCCATTAACCTGCTTTTGAACATTGTGTTCGTGGTGGGGCTCCACATGGATGTGGATGGGGTGGCTATCGCAACGGTCATTTCCAACGTGATTAGTTCTGTTACGTTGTTGTATTTTTTGAAGACGGAAACGGGACCTTTCAGATTCCAATTCTGGAAACTTAGGGTGACTCCCTTTGTGCTCAGCCGCATGATCCGTATCGGGTTGCCGGCGGGTGTGCAGGGAGCGGTATTCTCCTTCAGCAATGTGTGTATCCAGTCGGCGATAAACACCTTGGGTTCTACGGCGGTGGCGGCTTCGGCGGTGGCCATGAATCCGGAGCTGATTGTGTATTTCTGGCTCAATTCCTTCGGCCATGCCTGCGTTACTTTCGTGGGACAGAATTACGGCGCCCGCAACTTGGATCGTATCCGCAAGACGGTTCGCTGGACCTTGTTGCTGTCGGGACTTTCCACTTTTACCCTTGGTGCCTTGGTTAGCATTTTTTATCACCCGATTCTTTCCATTTTTACCAATGACGAAAGTATTGTGGAAACGGGAGCCTTCCGCGTGTATATCGTAATTGGTCTGGAATTCATCAACGTGCTTATTGATGTGTGCTCCGGAGCCTTGCGTGGCATGGGCAAGTCCATGTTGCCTGCGCTAATTTGCGTGTTCGGTATTTGCGGTGTGCGTATTTTTTGGGTGTTCGCCATGTTCCCCAAGTTCGGTACTTTTGCCTCCCTTATGGTGTGCTATCCCTTGAGCTGGATCACTACGGGGACGATTTTAGTGCTTGTATACCTGCGTTTTATAAGGAAAACCAGACTAGAGTGGTCTAAGGATAAATAGGCAGTTTTATATATTTCTCCTTGATGAAGAAATTTATACTCACCGCATTTTCGGCCTTTATGGGCCTGACCGCCTGTGTATACGAGCCCGAACAATTTGACGGAGACTCGGGTAAGAAGTCGTCTACGGCAACTTCCGATATTGGAAATCTGTACCCTATTAACGAGGGAAAGCAAATCTGTAACGCCTCTGTTTCGCAGGATACCGTCAATTATCCAGGTTCCATGTTGTGGCTGAACTTTGGTGGCAAGCTGAACGTGATTGCGCCGGACTCCCAGTATACGACTTCAGGTGTGGTGCAGCACGACCGTCTTACGGTTTCCGATACGTCCAATACGGTTCGCTGGTACTTGATGCGTGATACCGCTGCAGGTGAATGCCAGTTTCAGGACCCCGAATGGAGTACCCATGCTAACTTTATCGTAGCTCTCCGCGCTTACGACAAGAGCGGTAGCAAGTCTTGCGAAAATCTAGATTACGGCATCTTTGCCGCCCGTATGCAAGACAAGAAAAAGTTCTGGTTCTACGAAAAGAATATCGGCGAATTTGCAACGCCCCATGTGTGGGTCTCTCCGGATGCCGTGGTAGATACTACTGCTGATGCATCTACGATAAAGGGATTCTTTGGCACCGACGATGTGCGTCTTGTCTATGTCAATGGCAACAACGAAATCGTATTTGTAGATCTGTCTTCTGGTGATTTGAAGAAGGCAGTTTCTAAGGCCAAGACCTTGAAGAAGCCCGCTGGTGTGGATGGCTGGATGATGGATAGCCCCCTGATTTCTCCGGATGGTCGCTTTGTCGTTTATAACGTAGTGAATTCTTCTATGAATGGTTGGAATTCCTATGTGCAGGAATTGTCTGAAGATTCTAAGCCTATCCAGATTCCTGTGACTGAAGGTATGATGGGTTCTCCCGCCCAACCTCATTGGTTCAAGTACGGAGAACGTGTTTTCGTGACTTGGGCAGAGTTCCCCCAGGGTGCTCAGTTTGTGAACAAGAATGACTTGACCGATGTTTCTGCCCAGGATGGTTCCGCAGGCCGTACAGCCATGCGCGAGGTTTCCTTGAATGCAGGCGCTCCTGCAGACTTGCAGATTTTGTGGGGTAATGACATTTACGAATTGACTTCGGTTCCCATGATTGGCGGTCGTTCTCCTGATGGCTACTTCCTGACTACAGGAACGAACCGTGCCTATGTCTTGCAGCTTCCGTAAGGGTTCCCTATGAAGATGAATTACAGAAACATTTGCGGAATGGCTTTTGCCGTGGTGGCGGGAATTGCCGCCTTTGGTCTTGGTTTTAGTGGACCTGTAGAAGTTGCTACCCCTTGGGAGTCCATTGGCGGTTGCGGTGCTGGCGGTTCTGGCGGCGGCTCCGGTGATGGTATCAAGTGGATTGGCCAGGGAGTATCTGGTGGCTATCTTGAAACGGAAGTTTTTACCAAATATAATGTGGGACAGAACTTCTCCGGCATGACTGTGTCCCCTCACTTTTCCATTAAACCCACCTGGTCAACTAAGTTGGGTGTGACGGTTCCCTGGATGAGCCATCAGGGTGAAGTCCAGTATCGTAGCAACCAGATTCCGACGGACCGTACCACGGGTGGTATGGGTGACGTTTCCTTTGACTTTAGCAAGACGATTGGTAGTGGTGGTGCCGCTTCCCTAAGTGCAAGTCTTACGATTCCTACGGGGCAGTACGACATCAAGCGCGGTACCGATGCTTCTGAGGAAATTCTGCCTAGCAGTTTCCAGAAGGGTTCTGGCCTATACAGTCTGACCCTGGGCTGGGATTATAGCCGTGATACCGACAAGGGCATCTGGCTTTATGGTTTGAGTTATACTCATCCTTTTGCCATGCATCCCTTCTCCGGCGAAAATGAATTTAACGATACCTATTGGAAGGATCTGGATCATAGCGGAAAACGTTTTGATTATCGATTCAAGTTCTACGGTGAAAACGATCTGGGCGCCTATACACCGCCCTCTGTTGGAGGCTCTGTTGCCTATGGTTATCGTGGTCGCCCGGGAATTGTGCAGTCCTTCGGTATGAGTTTCTCTGTGCCTCTGGGCGTTGCCTGGATTTCTTCTGAAAAGGCAGGAACTTATGATCCTCGTCCCGATCCGGATCATCAGGCGTGGTCTGTGGCTTTTGCTTACGGCATTGAATTTTCGAACTCGGATTTCCCGGTGTATATCGGATTCTCCCTGCCGCTCCATGACAAGAGCAATGCTGCCGATCCCAAGGATGAATACGACGAGAGCCCTATGAAAAAGTGGGACGCCCCTGACTGGGATGACTTTGGACAGCAATGGACTATTGCTGTAGGCATTAAAGGAAGTTTCTTCTAAAAGACGCAAGGCAAACTTGCAAAACACCGATTTACAAAAGTCCGCGCAAATGCTCGGGCTTTTTTTGTGTGAAAAAGTAAATTGCCTACCCAGAAATTTCTGAGTATTAAATGCCCCGATATTTTTGAATTACGCAAGGGGGGAGTGCCCCCCTTGCATCATCTTACGCGCGTGGGTGTGTTTTTTTGAAGGCTTCGCGGAGGCGTTCTGCGCTAACGTGGGTGTAAACCTGGGTTGTGCTGATGCTTTCGTGCCCCAGCATTTCCTTGACGCTCATGATTTCGGCTCCGTTTTCCAGAAGGTGGGTGGCGAAACTGTGTCGCAATACGTGCGGGCTGGCCTTGCCTTCCCATCCGATGTCACGGAGCAAATCGTGAATGTCCTTGCGTAAGATTACCACATGGATGGCGCCGCCGTTCTTGGACTGGAATACAAATCCCGTAGGGGTAGGGGACATCCCGTTTTCAATTTCGGCTTGTTTGAACATTCCGATGTATTTGAGCAGAGATTCTGTGATGGGGACGATTCGTTCCTTGCTACCCTTACCGATGACGCGTACCGTATGCTCTGTTTCTGAAATCTGGTTCCAGTGCAAACTTTGACATTCGGAAATTCGCAGGCCGGAACCGTAAATCAGTTCCAATAAAAAACGGGCGCGAACTTGTTTGTAAGTCGGATTTTCAAGTTCAGGAAACTTGGTTTCGTCTAGATCTTTCTGACTCAGAAAATTTACCAGGCGTTTGGGCTTCTTGGGCATGGGCACATTTCCGGCAGGATTGGTCTTGAGGACCATGGAACGTACTAAGTATTTGCCGAAGCTTTTTAGGGCTGCGAGGTGTTCGCAGATGCTGGCGGGGGCTAGCCCCTGCTTCTGTTTCATGTCCCAGACGAACCCCTTGACGTTTATTTCTGTAAAGTCTTCTAGGGTAAGGTTTGCGTTTTTACCATTGGCGTCCAGGAACGTGCGAAATTTTTCTAGGGAATGACCGTAGGTTTCGACGGTCATCTTGGCGAACTTGCGCTGGTTTTCCAGATAATCCAAGAATTTGACGAAGTAATCCGAGAGGTTCATGCCCTTGTTGTCCTAATGATCCCATTAAAGTGAGAAGTTCTTTGTCCGCGACACAAAAATAATCTATCTTGTGTGTCAAGTTATGGCAATGGCAAAAAAATATTCGTTCCGTGGTCTGGTTAGTGCTCTCCTGGTTGTATTGGGGGCGGTTTATTCCTATGCTGCGGATCGTGTCGTTGGGGCCAATGCCTCCCTGGATGTGGAGCCCGGAGCTCGTTCTGCGGCGTTGGGTTCTGCGACTATGGCTGTGGATGGCGACTACCTGGGTCTGCTTTCCAATCCGTACCAACTGGCCGACATGAATTATGCCTGGGGCAGTTTCTCCCATACGGAGTACTACGAAGATACCAAGTATGATTTCGCTTCTGCCACCATGCCCCTAGGGAATGGTCTTGGCCTGGGTGTGGCTTTTGCCCGCTATGGCGCAGATGACATTCCTTACATCAAGGATGGGGAACCGCTGCCTGAAGGTTCGGACTACAATACCCTTTCTATTGCCGACTACGTCTTTTCTGTTTCTGTGGGTAAGCGCCTGACGGATAGGCTTTCTCTTGGTGTAAGTTTCCATGGTCTGTACCGCGAACTGGACCAGACGGGCTACGGCTTCCGTGGTGACGCGGGACTCCGTTACCGGGTTGTAGACAACTTTGTTCTGTCTGGACTTTTAAAAGGATGGACTTCTTCGGCGGCCTCCTGGGAATCCGGAGAATTCGAATACAGTGCGCCTGAACTCTACCTGGCTGCCAGCTATGGCATTGACGTGCCTTACCTGTATGGCAAGCTGAACTTCTATTGGCAGGGGGCAGGACTTCTGCATCATGAAGCTCGCGAAATGGATTTTAACGAAGATAATGACGGCGATGGCCGTATCTGGGATGATCCTCTGGCTTGGCTCTCAGGTGGTCGCGGCGGTCTGGAATTTACCTTTGACTTCGGTCTTTCGTTGCGTGCAGGTCTTAGCAGCTTTACCACCTTCCAGAGTGTAACTGCTGGTGCAGGTCTTACAATTGCCAAGTTCCTTAAGGTGGACTACGCCTTTGAATCCCACCCGGTGCTTTCTCCTGTGCATCGAGTCAGCTTCAGCTTCAGCCCCTACCTGTTCTCTAGGAAGCCTAAGGACGGAACTCCCGAAGCCCAGATTCGCAAGCGCGCGGTCCTGACCGAGGAACCGGATGATTTTGTAGATGGTGCCGATGACGTGGAAGGTGCTGCCAGTGCTGAATCCTTGGCGGCGGAATCTGCGGGAACTGCAGTCGCTTCCGAGTCTCAGGGGGCGGGACTGACTGAAAAATCGTCGGAAGTATCTGGGCAAACTGCCGAGGAATCGTCTGCAGAAAAGCTTACAGAAAAAAGAGCTGGCGTTGAATCAAGGCCTGTTTTTGTAGAAACGGACGACGAAATTCTCGAATAGAGGGGTTCTAGGTATCATTTTTTTAGTGAGTTAGCTCACGGGCGTTTAAATTTTAGGTTATATTTTCTGTCATGCCTCAGTTAAAGAATTATCGCGAAGTTGGAATTTTTGATTTGATCTCGGCCCCCTTGAATCCTATAGGGGCTTTTGACGCCGAACAATTCAAGAAAGACGTTCGTGCTCTCCTGGACCAGAAGAAGGATGAGCGGTTCCTTGCTGTGGATTTGACTGGCCTTGATTTCGTCTACAGCGATGCCTACAACGCCTTTATCCAGTTCCAGCAGGAAATGGCTTCCAATGGCGGTATGTTTGCAGTCCTTACTAGCAACCAGGTTATTGTAGATGGTCTGAAGAAGGCCGGTCTCGACAAGACAATCCGCGTTTTCGCCTTCGAAGCCGACATGATGTCCTTCTCCTTGCATAAGGATGTTCCCGAGGCTGATGCTGAACCGGTGGAAATGCTGGCCAAGCCCGCCCCTGTGGCTTCCCAGAACAATATTTCTCATATCGAGGTGCCCAGGACCGCTCCCCTGGATCGTCACACTGGCCCTCACCGTCGCTTTACCAAGAGCTTCAATGCTATTGTCAAGGACGATAAGGATAAGCCCAAGAAAGGTCTCGATGTTCCTTTCGATGATGAACCGTCTTCCGCAAAGACTGTGGTGATTGTGGTTCTCCTTATGCTGGCTGCCATTGGCGGTACCCTGGCTTTCTTTACCTTCTAGTTGGCTCTAGTTTAAGATGGCCGCTGACTTTCAAGAGTACAAGGGCAAGCAAAAGCCTATAAACTCTACCCACAAGTTTCCTCTGTTGCGACTGCTGCTGATTGCCGTGGCCGCCTTCTTTGTGTACTGGTCTGGCCTGGTGACGAAAATTGCCGACACCCTTTCCCAGATCGGCAACGAGAGTGAACCGGCGGAGCTGAGTTGGGATGAGAAATGTTTGGCCTATGGCGGTACATCCTTCAATTTGGAACGCGGCCTGGGACAGTGCTCCTGGGTGATTGACGATTCTACTGAAGTCAGTCGTCTGCCCAATTCCTTCCTGCGCTATGTGTCGCAGCTCCGCCATTCTTCCAAATCAAAATTGCACTGGATCGCTTCCCGCAAGAATTTTAGTGATGCTTCTCTGGTTGTTCACGACGATAGTACTCAGTCGATTTTTTTGCGTTACATGAAACCCGATTCCAGTTTTGTCTGGATTAACAAGGCCACCGGCTGCCGTTATCCGGGGGTGTGCCCCCGTCAGCCCTTGAAGTGGTCTGCTCTCCCCATTACCGAGGACTTCGACTTCGAAGGTCAGGAATCTCTGCTGGGAATGGACGTGTTCCGTGGTATTGGCGAGGCTCCTGTTCACCCGGTGCTTTCGGGTAAGGTCTTGGGAACGGGCAAGGATTCCCTGGGCTATTTCGTGGATATCGACCATGGCTACAATGTGATGAGTAGGACGTCTGGTCTAGGATCCCTAAACGATGAGGTCAAGGTCGGGAGCGAGGTATTCTTTGAAACCCGGTTGGGCAGTCTTCCTCCCCAGGATAGTGCAACCTTCTTTTTGACGGTTCGTCAGAACGGTCTGTTTGTTCGTTGGACGGACTTTTATGAGGCAACCCATCCCGTCCAGGATGAACATATTCGTGCTTTCGTGAAGAGTTTGGGTTTTTAGTTTATGAAGTGGTTGCGTTCGACAAAAATGTTGTTTGTAACCCTGTGTGCCATTTGGGTGCTGGGGTTCTATGTGGGTTGTGAAAAGGATACGGATGGCCCCCTGTCTGCAACCTACAGTGACGATGTCTTTGCGGGCAAGGGCTATTTCCTTTCGGCGTCCCTGGATTCCGGTAAGGCGATTCATCTGGTGGGGGATACCCTTTATTTGCAACTTGGAAAAATGTGGACTTTTTCTAATTGTGCATTAAAGTCTATCAATCTTGGTTTTTCTCGTACTGATTCTGTGGGCTGGATTAAGCCTGATATCGACATCCTGGTTACAGACAAGGATTGTTCCGCCCCCTACTACAGACCCGATACGCTCATTAAGCAGATTGTTCGCGATGAGGATGTTCGCGGGGTCGGTATGCTCAAGGTGCAGAACGATGCTGACTCCGTTTTGGATTCCATTCTGGTTCGTCGCGGATCGCTTTCCAAGGATACGTTCTTTATTTACATGGATTCCAGTTTTGCCGACGCCCACAATTATCCGCTACGTACCAAGGGCAAGGATAAGCTGGGGCAGCCGACCATCATTCGTGTACTGGATTCCCTGACGCCTCGCGAATTTTATTGGCGTGCCATGAAATCGACTTGTACCTACCGCATCGACATGTGCAAGAACGTGGTGCCTGATACAATCTATCCCACCAGCTGGAATTTGTCTGATACTAACTTGGTGCCGGTGCATTACGCCTGTGCCGATACGGATTCCGTGTACTGCACCAAGAACAAGTGGGAAAACGATTCCACGGATCTTGGGGAACTTCAGGTACGCCCTGATACCATATGGCATTACAGCACTTACTATATGGAAAAGATCCCCAAGTGCGGAACCTTCGCCGCCTTTGCCACGGCCTACTATGGAGTGGGTCAGCGAGTCCGTTTTATTAGACAGTTGTTTAGCCCTGGGGAAGACGAAACGTTTTGCGGACCTTCTACCGGGAGTCAGTGGATGCTGTATAATTTGTCTGGAAACAAGATTGTGGTGGATTCCCTGGGTCGACTGGATAGTCTGATTAAGGTCTGGAAGAATGCCGATGTTGCTCCTGATACCCTGATCGTGGATTCCGCCGCTTCAAAAAAGTAGGCTTTAGATGATCGAATATTCTTTTGCGGCAGAGATTGCCGAATCTGACAAGGAAGTTGTTCTTAATTCGAGAATTTATACGGACTGGCTTGCGGCTTCCGAAAAGAAGTTCAAGGTGACCAAGGTCCATTTTGCTTCTGTGGATTTTCTGAGAAAGGGCCGTCAACCTTTATTTATAAAGCTGGAGGCTGCTGCTTTCTTGCCGGATGGACGTCCGGTTCACGGGATCGTACTGGTGCGCGGTAATGCAGTGGGCGTTCTGATTGTGCTCCGCTGCGAAGGTAAGCCTTACCTGCTGTTGGTTCGTCAGCCCCGTTTTGCAATTTCGGAACAGGATTCTCTTGAAATTCCTGCAGGCATTCTGGACTGGACTGGGGATTACCGCAAGGTGGCCCTGTCTGAACTGGAAGAAGAAGCCCAGATCAAGGCAGACGATTCTGAACTGATTGACTTGATGGACTTCTGGTATAAGGGCAAGAGCGAAGGCTTTGCGGCCAGTTGCGGACTTCTGGACGAACGTATCCGCCTGTATGCCATTGAACGCGAGGTCACTCCCGAACAGCTGAAGGCCATGGACGGAAAGGACCAGCAGTATACCGAAGAAATCGAATGGATCCGTACTGAAGTTCTGCCTTACGAAGAGGCTGCCCATCAATTTATCGACGGTAAGAACTTTATCGCCATGTTCCTGTACGAACGTTGGCTGAAATCTCAGGGCCGAGAGGTTTAGCGTATAGCGTAAAGCGGAAAGGTTAAAGAAATTTCCTTTAACCTTTAACCTTTAACCTTTAACCTTTAACCTTTAAACTATGTTATTGATCGTGAGGCCGACGAAGAAGATAATCAGGTATCCGTACCACAGGCCGGTGAGGACGTAGTTCATGCCGCGCTTGTAGGCCTTGGGTTCATTCTTATTCTTTTCCTTGATGACAATGATGTTCTTGCGGAGATAGAATGCGCAGGCTGCCAGGCCAATCAGGGATGCGAGAATAAGGAGTACGTACGTCATAGTGGCCCTAAAATAGCTTTTTTTACTGGATCATTCACAATTAGCGGTGTTTTACCCGCTTTTTTTATCTTGGGTGGTTGAAACACCTCTTTAAAATTTCTCTATTTGTGCTGGTTTTAGACTATCCGTGGAAAACGCCTCGCCTCGAACTGAGTTTCTGTGCAAGGAGTCTTCCGTAAGCGGATGGCAATTTTTATATAAGAGGTCTATTTGGCAGCCCCGAACTTAAAGTTGGATGCACTGATCGCCGAAGCTTGCGCTGCAGCTGGCGTTACATTGGTGGAACAGGATTTGTTCCGCGCCGGAAAGAGAAAGACTCTCCGCCTTTACATTGACAAGCCCGAAGGCGTATCTATCGATGACTGCACTGCTGTCAGCCACCACCTCTCTGACGCTTTTGACTTGGATCCCGAGATTATTGAAGGTGCTTTCACCCTGGAAGTGTCTTCTCCCGGGTTGGACCGCCCCCTGAAGTCGGTCGCCGATTTTACCCGCAACAAGGGTCGCAATATCCGCGTAACACGCAGCACAGGTAAGCCTGTCGTTGGCACTCTGGTTGATGCGGATGAAGAAAATTTGACGCTAACCGTAAAAGGCAATCCCGAGAATGTGGTCATTCCTCGGTCCGAAGTGCTGGTAGCGAAAGTAGATGTACAAATATAATAGGAAGGTCATGTTATGAAGAACGAACCGAAAGTTAATTTGCTCGAAGTGCTGAAGGGCGTTGTCGAAGCCAAGGATATGGAAGATTCCGTTGTCCTGAATGCTCTCAAGGAAGCCCTGGTCACTGCAGCTCGCAAGTACCTGCATATCGAGAAGAAAATCGATGTGGACTTCGATATGGAAACCAACGAAGTTCATGTGTTCCTTCGCGTGGCCGTTGTTGACGACTATCCGGATTACGATCCTGAAATGACCGCTGACGAAGTGGAAGAACTGGACAAGGGTTACATGCTGGTTGAAGAAGCTCGTGAATTCAACGAAGACGCTCAGCCCGGTGACTCCCTGGAAATGGAAATTCCTATTTCCACCTTCGGCCGTCAGGCTATCCAGACTGCTAAGCAGCTCCTGAACCAGCAGATCCGCGACGTCGAACGTCAGAAGATTATGGACACCTATCGTAGCCGTATCGGCTCCATGGTCAGCGGCGAAGTTCTCCGTCTCGAACAGAGCAACATCATCGTCAAGCTGGGCAAGCAGACCGAAGCTATGATCCCGTTCCGCGAACAGATCAAGCGTGAACGCTGGACCCAGGGCGCTTCCATCAAGGCTGTTATCGCTCGCGTCGAAGAATCCTCCAAGACTGGCGCACAGGTGATCCTGTCCCGCGCTAACGGTGACTTCCTCAAGGAACTGTTCCGTCAGGAAGTTCCCGAAATTTACGAAGGCACTGTCGAAATGAAGGGTGTCGCCCGCGAACCGGGTTTCCGTGCTAAGATTGCCGTTTACTCCCGCGACGAAAAGATCGACCCCGTTGGCGCTTGCGTCGGCATGAAGGGTGCTCGCGTTCAGACTATCGTCCGCGAACTGGGCAACGAACGTATCGACATCGTTCAGTGGAATCCGGATCTGGATGTGTTCATCCAGCGCGCTCTCGCTCCGGCAAACGTCATTAAGTTGATTCACGTTCCTGAAACTCGTCGCACTGTCGTTATCATCAGCGACGAAAACCTGGCTCTGGCAATCGGTAAGAACGGCCAGAACGTCAAGCTGGCTGCAGAACTCGTTCAGCGTAACCTGGATGTGTTTGGCGAAAAGGAATGGTCCGAAAAGGACGATGAGACCAAGGCTAAGATCACTTCTCCCTCTGTGGCCGATATGCACCAGGCTGCAGGCCGTAAGGGTCGCTAATCGAAGTTAGCGTAGATCGCTGAAGGTCAAAGGGGCCTGCACAAGGGGTGTAGGCTTGAAAGAATTGAAAAAAGGAATATGGAAAGCTAATTCATGGCAATTGAAGATCAAATTAAACCTACAGATTGGGCTGAATCCCACGGCGTCAAGGTTGACGTTGTTATGAAACTGCTTCGCGACGCGGGCGTAACTGTCCGTACTCACATGTCCAAGGTTGCCGCCGCAGACTATGAGAAGATCGAAGCCGCTGCCGAAGCTGAAAAGCAGAAGGCCGAAGCTCGTAACAAGAATTTGAAGAAGAATACGGCTGACCATGCTCCTAGCGCAAGCGCTGCCAAGAAGCCCGCTGCCCCCGCCGCTGGTGGTCGTACTCTGAAGGCAACTCTCATTAAGGGTGCCAAGGTCACCATCAAGAAGGGCGCTGCTACTCCTGCCGCTGCGGTTTCTAAGCCCGCTGCTGCCCCTGTTGCCGAAGCTCCCAAGGCTGAGGTTAAACCTGTGGCTCCTGCCGCACCTGCTGCAGTTAAGCCTGCTGCCCCTGCCGCTCCCGCAGCTCCCAAGGTCGAAGCCAAGCTGGTCGAAGCTCCCAAGGCCGAAGTTAAGCCTGCTGCTCCTGCCGCTTCCGCTGCTCCTAAGGTTGAAGCCAAGCCGGTCGAAGCTCCCAAGGCTGAAGTTAAGCCTGTGGCTCCTGCCGCTGTTAAGCCTGCTGCACCGGCTGCCGCTCCCAAGGCTGAGGCTCCCGCTGCCAAGCCGGCTCCTGTCGCTCCCGCAGCTGCCAAGCCTGCTGCAGAAGCTCCCGCCATGGTTACTCCGGGTATGGAACTGAAGCAGCCTCCTATGAAGGCTCAGGTCTTTAAACCCGATGCAGCAATTCTTGCTCGTATCGAAAAGTCTCGCCAGATGGCTCAGCAGAACCGCGGCGGACATCGTGGCCCCGGCGGTCCCCGTGGAAACGGCAATGCCCAGGGTTACACTGGAACTTTTGGCCGCCTGAACAACAATGGCGGTCAGGACAACCGCAATGGCGGTAACCGTCGTCCGGGCCAGGGTGGCCCCGGTGGTGATCGCAATAACAACAATGGCGGTCGTTCCTTTACTGGCCGCACCAGCGGCTTTACCGGCTCCTCTATGCAGGATGCCTTCAATGCAAGCAACAACCAGGCCTTTGGTGGCCAGGGTGGCTTTGGCGGTCAGAACCAGAATGGCAAGGGTGGAAAGCCCGGTCAGCAGAATGGTCGCCATGGTCAGAACGACAAGAACCGTCGTGGAAACAACGGTAAGGATCGCGACCAGCAGAAGGAACAGCAGCAGGAAGCCGTACGTCAGAACGTTTCTCGCGTGATGGCTGACCTTTCCAAGAAGCCTGTCAAGAAGGTTTACCGTAAGGAAAAGGCCGAAGGCGAAGTTTCTGAAGAAAAGAAGATTCTTAAGACTTCTGACTTCATCACTGTTGGCGAACTTGCCGGCCTGATGGAACAGATGCCTGCTCGCGTTATCGCAAAGTGCATGGAAATGGGCATGATGGTGACCATCAACGCTCGCCTTGACTTTGAAACCATCCAGCTCCTGGCCGACGAATTCGGTTTCGAAGCCCAGCTGATGGAAGAATACGAAGAAGAAGCACTGGGTGTTGAAGAAGAATCCACCGAAAATCTGCAGCCCCGCCATCCGGTGGTGACTGTGATGGGTCACGTTGACCACGGTAAGACTTCTCTCCTCGACTGGATCCGTAAGACTCACGTGGTCTCCGGCGAATCCGGCGGCATTACCCAGCATATCGGTGCTTACGAAGTTACCACCAGCCAGGGCAAGGTTACCTTCCTTGATACCCCGGGTCACGAAGCCTTCAGTGCTATGCGTGCTCGCGGTTCTCAGGTGACCGACGTTATCGTGCTGGTTGTGGCTGCTGACTCTATGGTCATGCCCCAGACTGTTGAATCTATCGAACTTGCAAAGCGCGAAAAGGTTCCCATGGTCGTGGCCATTACCAAGATCGACCTTCCCACTGCTAACCCCGACAAGATTCGTGCCCAGCTGGCCGAACGCGGCGTAGAAGTGGAACAGTGGGGTGGTACTACTAGCTGTATCGAAGTCTCTGCCCGTACCGGTCAGGGTATGGATCAGCTCCTCGAAACTCTGGCTCTTGAAGCCGAAGTTCTTGAACTTAAGGCTAACCCGGATGCTCACGCTCGCGGTGCTGTGGTTGAATCCAAGCTTGACGTGGGTAAGGGTTCCATGGCTACGATCCTCGTGCAGAACGGTACTCTCCATGTGGGTGACCCGTTTGTCTGCGGTATCTACGCTGGTCGTGTCCGTGCTATGTTCAACGAACGTGGCGAACAGCTCAAGGAAGTTCCGCCTTCTGCACCTTGCCAGGTGCTTGGCTTTGACGGTACCCCTCAGGCTGGTGATGACCTTATCGTTGTGGAAGACGAAAAGGCCGCACGAGAAATTGCTTCCAAGCGTCGTATGGCCGCCCGTGAACGCGACCTCCGCGCCCGTAAGACTGTTTCTCTTGAAAATACGTTTAACGAAAAGAAGGATGGTAAGCTCTCTGAACTCAACCTCATCGTCAAGGCTGACGTGGGTGGTTCTGCCGAAGCTCTTGCCGCATCCCTCGAAAAGCTTACCAATAAGGAAGTCCGCGTGAACATCATCCGTAAGGGTGTTGGTACTATCACGGAATCCGATATCTTGCTTGCTACTACCGCTCAGGCTATCATCGTTTCCTTCCACTTGATGCCGTCTCTCGCTGTCCGCGAAATGGCCCAGAAGGAAGGCATCGAAATCCGCAACTACCGCGTGATTTACGACTGTATCGAAGATATTACCAACGCTGTGGAAGGCTTGCTTAAGCCCACCATGCGCGAAGAACTCAGCGGCGAAGCCGAAATTCGCCAGGTCTTCAAGGTTCCCAAGGTCGGTCTCATCGCCGGCTGTATGGTTACCGATGGTTCCGTGGACCGCGAAAGCCATGTCCGCGTATACCGCAATGGTGTAGAACTGGGTACTACCGTGGTTCAGTCCCTCAAGCGTCTTAAGGACGATGTCAAGTCCGTTGCTCGTGGCTTCGAATGCGGTATCGGTCTTAAGGGTTACGACGATATTCGTGAAGGCGATAGCTTGATCTTCTTCAAGGAAGTCTCCGTTGCACGTACCTTGAAGGATGTGGCCCGCGAAGAAGCCGAAGAAAAAGCCAAGAAGCAGGCTGAATCTTCCGAAGCGTAAGCGATTACCATAAGGAATATAAATGAGTCGTAGAACCGACAGATTAGGCGAACAGTTCCGTGAGGAAATCTCCAAGCTCTTGCAGAAGGGCTTGAAGGATCCTCGCGTCAGTACGCTTTCTAGCATTACCCGTGTAACGATCACCGATGACCTGAGCTATGCAAAGATCATGGTATCTGTCATGGGTTCCGATAAGGAAAAGCGCGATTCCTTGATCGGCCTCAACAATTCCGCTGGCTTTATCCGCGGCGTTTTGGGCAAGGCCCTCAAGATTCGCAAGATTCCCGAATTGAACTTTGTGCTAGACGAGAACCTGGAACACGCCATGCATATCGAAAGCATTCTTGCCGACTTGAAGCAGAAAGGGGAACTCTAATTGTCCAATTCTGGCTTCGTCTTATTAGACAAGATTGCTGGTGAAACTTCTTTTAAGGCCCTTTTCCCTCTGAAAAGGGTCTTTTCTACGAAGCGTGTTGGTCATGCCGGTACGTTAGACCTACGTGCCTCCGGCCTGATTATTGCCGCTACGGGTCGCGTCACCCGTCTGCTGCCTTTTGTAGAGGCCAAGGACAAGTGTTACAGCTTTAGACTCCATCTGGGCTACCAGACCGATACCCTGGAATGGGACGGCGAAGTGGTTATGAGCGATGAGTGCCGAGCCGTGAGTAGTGAGTCAAATGCGGAAAGTTTAAAGGTTAAAGAGATTTCCGTTGCGGATCTTGAGGCGGTATTGCCCCGGTTTACCGGCGATATCGAACAGATTCCGCCTAAGTATTGTGCGGTAAAAATTAACGGTGTCCGCGCCAGCGACCTGATGGAACGTGGCCGAGATATCGAACTGAAGCCCCGCAAGATTAACATCAGCTCCCTGAAGGTGCTGGGTGCTGTTGCCAACGATGCCACTGAAGGATGCTCTGGCAAGGCTTTTGCCACTTTCGACTTGATTTGTGAATGCTCCAAGGGTACTTATATCCGTGCCCTGGGCCGTGATATTGCCCGTGCCCTTGGAACTTTTGGCTGCGTTTCCCATATCCGACGTCATCGTATTGGCGAGGTTACCTTGGATAAGGCTGTCCGTGGCGATGATCTGACCCGCGAACACTTGCTGCCTGTGGACCAGGTGCTTGATTTCCCCGTGGTCCGTCTTGACGACGCGCAGCTGGCGGTCATCCGTCAGGGAAATTATCTGCCCTGGAAAACTCCCATTGAAGGTGTGGATGCCGAAGGCAACGTCTTTGTAGCCAACATGCAAGGCGAAGTCCTCAGTTTCTGTCACTATGAACCTGGCCGCATCAGGCCCAAGATCTACCTAGCCGAAGATGAATAAGAAACGTGCTGTTACCATGGGGAATTTTGATGGTTGCCATCTTGGCCACCAGGCTTTGTTCCGTTCCCTTAAGGCTGTGGCTGAAGCTAACGGTTTACTTCCTACGGTTATCAGTTTTGAACCTCATTCCAACTACGTACTTCGCGGCCCGGGAAATCCGCTCCTGCTGACTACGACTGCTGAAAAACGTGATTTTATCAAGAGCCTGGGATTGGATTTTGTGGTGATCCCTTTTACCCGCGACCTGATGCACTTGCCCTTTGATGAGTTTATTCGTACAGAGCTGATTGAAAAACTGGACGTGTGCTCCATGTTCTTCGGTCATGACCACTGCTTTGGCGCTGGTGGCAAGGGCAATTACGAATCCATTACGGCCGCCTTCCCGGAACTTTCTACCCAGATGCTTTCCATCGTGCTCCACAAGGGGGAACGCGTCAGTTCTTCTGCCGTGCGAACCGCTCTGGAAATGGGGGATGTTGATCGTGCCCAGACCTACCTGGGACGTCCCTATCGACTTTCCGGTCATATTGTTAGCGGTAAACGCCTGGGACATACCATTGGGTTCCCTACGGCAAACCTGCAGGTGGAACAGTACAAGTTCCTGCCTAAGCGCGGGGTCTATGTGGCGACGGCCCGACTTCCTGAAGAGGACGGCTCTGAACGTGTTTTCCGTGCTGTGGTGAATATTGGTATTCAGCCTTCTACGGGGAATCAGCCTCTGGCCATCGAGGCCTATTTATTGGATTTCAGCGAAGATATTTACGGCAAACCCATGTATCTGGATCTGATGGGCTATCTTCGTCCTGAGCAGAAATTTGCCAGTTTAGACGATCTTGTACGTCAAATTGGTATGGATGCCGATACGGCCCGCAATTACAACGGCAACCACTGGGCTGAATAGTCTCTCGTTGTAATGTTATCGTAAGATTTAAGTATGTTTCAAAGCCATTATAAAACAACTTTTTTGTGCTTAGTCACATTGTGTTTATAGGTGGTTGATAAAAGTTGCTAAACGCAGAAATATAACGTATCTTTGTTAAAGAGGTGTGTGAAGATGCGTAAATTAAACTTTACTTGGATTGCCGTTCTGGTGGCTACCGTCATGGCAGCTGCACAGGATGCCGGTCTTTATTTGAATTTCTCAGACGATGGCGCTGGAAATGGCGTCGTTTCTCAGTCTGTAGAGATGTGCGATCTCTGTACGACCTCTCGTCAGATTACCAATGGTAGTGTTTCCCATGAATTGAATGATATTCTTTCCACTCTGTGGAGTGGTAAGACCGCAGGAAGTGGTACGCTGACCTTCAAGTCCGATATCGATTTCCAGGAAATTGGCGAAAACGGTGAATGTGTTACTCAGCATGAACCCATCAAGATTCGCAATAAGGTCTCGATTGAGGGCAACGGCTACACCTTCAAGAATGTTTGCTACAAGAAGACCATAGACTATACCGATAGGACTACTCTTATGAGTGGCCACGTTGGTGTTTTTGATACCCTTTTCAATGCTACTGTTTCTAATATCAGGATCGAAAACGTCGATATTGAAATCAGCGCAAATGATACTGACAACATTCCTAGCGACGCCTTGAAATATTACTATGGCGTTGGAGCCTTGGTTGGTCATGTTGATAGCTCCGATATTTCTGGCATCACTCTGAAGAACGTCCGCGTTTCTAGCCTTGTTGTTGGTGGTGTTGCGGGTATTGCCCAGAGGGTAAACTTTGATGGCATTACAAGCGAAGATATGCTGGACATTTCCAACACCATCCTGATGGAAAGGAACACTGGTGCCGTCAAGGGTACGAATAGGTCAGGTCGTTATTATGCCTGTGTTGGCGGTCTTGTGGGTTATGGTCTGAACCTGTCTGCCAAGGATGTGGATATCTCTGCAGAACTGAATAGTTCCAAGGGGGCTTTTGTTGCCATGGGCGGCCTTGTGGGCCAGATGTTCATGGACAGCCGGAGGAGCAGCAAGGTTCTAAATTTCCATAATGTGAATGTCGGGGCCGGATCTTCTATTAAGGGCGGCGCTGCCATGGGTGGCCTCTTTGGTGGTTTCTTCCCCAGTGAAACTAGTTATGGCCTGGAATCCTCTTTTGATAAGGTTTCCTTTGACGGTTCAATTTCGAACTCTAGCGCTATTTCTGACTCTGTATATATTGGCGGTCTGATTGCCCGCTCCTATCAGATTATTCGCCCCCTGAAGATTTCTGAAAGTTTCGTAAAACTTTCTGTTGATGATACCCGTTCCTCTAAGGCTATCTACTATAACGCTGGTGGTCTTGTTGGTGGTATGGGTGGTAATGAAAAGGCTGTTGATACTACCGGCTATCTGTCTATCTATAATACCAAGGTCGATGGAAAAATCAAAGTTGTAGACAAGAACGCAAATAGCAGTTCTAATAAGGGCTATGTGGCTATGGGTGGCGTGGCTGGTGTGGGTTACCTTGCAGCAACAGAAAAAGCTTTTGCGAATAACACCGTCAGAGTTTCTATGGATGCAGCCCTGAATCTTTCTGAAGCAGATTCCCTGGATATGGGGGGCTTCTTTGGGTATGTGGGCATGCGTGATGAATCTAATGCGGGACTGCGGTTAAAGTCTTCTGCTTATTATGGTTTTATCAAGGTTACCGGTGTAAATAACGGAAATTATGTTGGTGGAGCCGTAGGTGAGTTCCGTAAGGGTGAAAGTGGTAATCATATTGTTTTTGATCGTATAAAGCTTTCTGCAGAAAACGCAACGTCTCTGATTTCTATTAATGCGGATGATGATGCCTCTATGAAGCGCACTGGTTATGTGGGGGGCGTTTGCGGCTACTGCAGAAGTCCGTCTATGGATAGGGTTGCCGTTCATGGCGATATTGATGTACTTGGAAACGTTGATAATGTGGATGCCCTTTATGTGGGTGGTTTTTTGGCTTACATTTCTACTGGTGCTCCTGACCGTGATTTTTACATTACGAATTCCTATCTCAAGGGAACAATCCATGTGTCGACGCCTGCTACCACAGATCATCCGTTCTATGTTGGCTATATGGGCGGCATGCTGTCCTTGAATAATTCTACTGCAGCACATACTATCATGTCTAACTATCATTTGGGTAGTGATGCTTACGATGCCTTTGGATCTTTCGTTAGCGTCACTATGAAAAGTTGGCTCGCCTCTGTTAAGTCCTGCTCTGGTGTAGAAAAAGATTTTTGCTGGGATATTCAGTATAACGTTCGCAATGGTTCTAACAACCTGGACGAAAACGAAAACGGAACTCTTGCCGCTAGTGACATGAAGTCTTCCTTGCTCACCACATTGAATATGCCTTACCGTTTAGGTAAAGTGGATGAAAAGATCTGGACTATTGATGAAACCGGTGTAACCAACGAAGGTTATCCCTATTGGATTGGTGAACCCGAAGGTGACGTTCCCGTTGTACTTGAACCGGGAAGTTCCAGTTCTAAGGATCTTGAAAGCTCCAGCTCCGAAGAAGTTGTTGAATCTTCCAGCAGCGCTGAACCTGAGTCTTCCAGCGAAGCCGAACCAGAATCTTCTAGCGAAGTTGAACAGTCTTCCTCTTCCGAAGAACCTGAATCTTCTAGTTCCAAGGAACCGGAAAGTTCCAGCTCTGTAGAAATCGTTGAATCTTCTAGCAGTGTGGCCGAACCTGAGTCCTCTAGTGCAGTAGAACCCGAGTCTTCTAGTAGTGAAGTGGAAGAATCTTCTTCTTCTGTTATCGAGGTGGTTGAAGTGTCTTCTTCTAGCGAACCGCTGGTTTGGCGTGCTGGTGCCTGGAACATGGTTTCTCTGAAGGCTCTGAAGAAACATCAGATTATCCCCACGAAGGGCGATTACCTGTACTGGTGGGATGAAAGCGCTACCATTGGCGACTTCTGGCAATATCAGGCCTACGGATTCAAGGGTGATGAAAATGATGTTACTGGCTATTGGTATCAGAGCACCAAGGATATCGTAATCAATGGCAATGACCCGATTCCTGAAGGTGCAGAAATTGTTTGGGAAGTGGATAGCATCAATAGCGGTTGGAACATGGTTGCTAATCCCTATGGTCAGGCAATCGATCTTTCTTGCGATGAATTGAAGGATGTTGCTATCTGGCGTAGAAATGCTGAAGGCACAGACTATGATCCCGAGGTTAAGGTACTTGGCCCCTATGAAGGAGCTTGGATTAAGGTAAATTCTCCGAGAACGATTCGCTTTAGTGCAAAGCCGGTCGCTGCTAAAAAAGCACTGCAGAAGGCAAACTTTGCTGAAGCAGAAGGTTGGAGTCTGAAGGCAGTCCTGTCTGACGATTATGGTAGAGTTGATTCCTGGAATGTTATGGGTGTTGCCTCTCGTGAACAGAAGATGGAAGAACCTCCTGCCGGTATGGGTGGCTATGTTCGCCTGTCTATCGTTGAGGATAATGTCTTGCTGGCAAAGAGCCTCAAGTCTGAATCCGATGAAATGAGCTGGACTGTTCGACTGAGTGCATCCAATAACCATGAAGGAACTCTTCAGCTTGAAGGTGTCGAAAAGGTAAGAGCGCTGGGCAAGAAGGTCTTTGTATCTGTAGATGGTCGCACTACCGAAATGACGGAAGGTAAATCTATCAAGGTGGCTCTCAAGACCAGCTCCAAGACGGCTACGGTAACCGTAACTTCTGGCAATAAGCCTGTGGTTGCATCCAATGCCATTCGCAATATCCGCGGAATCCGTTCTGCTGAGGGTCTGAATGTGAACTTTGATGTGAACTCTGATCTGATGGGTCAGACGGCTCGAGTAGATGTGGTTAGCGTTTCTGGTAAGGTTGTGGCTACGGCTAAGTTTAACGCAAATGCCGGTGCCAACAGCGTAAACCTGAATGTCAAGGACCGTGGACTTTACATCGTCAGCGTCCGCGTGGGCAGCCAGAGTTCTGTGAAGAACATTGCCGTTAGGTAATTCAGTTTAATTAAAAATTAGACGTTATAAATCAGCGATTATACATCACTAGAATCGTCGGCGAACTTAGCAATTTGTTCGCCGATTTCGTCTGCAAGTCGGGGGTCTTCGTTATAGACCGCCACGATTTTTTTGCAACCCAATTCCAACAGTTTGCGGACCATGGCGTTGTCGCGCCTGGCTCGTAAATCGCGGATGGCCAGGTCTATCAGCTTGACGTCGGCCTGTACCGGGTAGCCCTTCATGAACTGGTAGAACTGCTTGATTTGCACTTCGTATTGTTCATCGGATTCCAGGGCTAGAAGGAACGGAATCACTCGGGTGTTTAGAAGTTTGCCCATGTCACCGACGAAGGTATTCAGGGTAACGCCCCTAGGGAACAGTTCCTCGGTGTCTTTCTGCAAATCGTCGGTATCCACAAATTCGCCAGTCTCGATCTGGGCCAGAGCTTCGTTCAGGAAATCCATTTCCTTGCGGCGGGCCTGTTCGCGGTAGACTGCCTGGTAATAGATGGGCAATGTGGTAAGGCAGTAATGAGCCTGACCTACTCCCATGAATTCGCCGATGTAGTAAATGTCGGCGTCCTCTTCCAGAATTTCGGATTCGCTAGTGAAATTTCCAATCCTTGCGGGAATGGGAATGACTTCCATGTTGGAAAGTTCGTGAAGGCGTTCGCGCATCTTATCTACGTCAACGTTTTCGGGAATCTCGATTCCTTCGGATTCCATACGTTCCAACATATTGTCAAACTTTTCGTCCATGGCGTCGGACAGGGCGCGGCGCTGGCTCTTGGTGGGCAGAGACTGTCTAAAGTCTCCTTCCAGAGTCAGGATGCCGTTCTTGATCATGTCATCAAAAGGCGAACCGCTAGTCTCGTTGTCGGGATTGGGTAAAATGCGGGCGTATGCGATCATGCGACCGCACAAGTTCTCATCATTGCCTTTTTTCTGTTCGATACCTAACATACAAGGCAAATATACAAAATGTCTTGTCTTGTAATGTCTAGGATGCATTTTGTCGCGTCATTCATAACTTGTTTTTCCAAGTCTTCCTGAACGTGTTCGCCATATCATCTTGAACGTACCCAACGTCATCCTGAACTTGTTTCAGGATCTCACTGCACACGGATAACTTGCAGTTTCTTATAACCGGGCGCTACAATGCGTACCAGATAATTGCCAGCCGGCATACCAGACACGAATTTAGAAAGTTCATGAATGTCGGAAACGTTCATATTGCGAATAAACTTTCCTTGAATGTTGTACAGCTGGACGTTAAACGTTCCGTTAACCAGATTCATCTGGTGGTTTGCTATGCCGAGGGTTGTATCCGCAGGTGTTTCGCCTCCGTTAGGATCCTCTGGATCTTCTTCCGTGATGGTTTCTACCTTCAGAGGCGTCAGCACAATCTGATCCAGGTTCGGGCCGTCATTGTTTCCTACTACAGCAAACTGGATGTAGCTTGCTCCGCGGGACAGTTCAATTTCGATTTCCTTGGATGGGTAGGTTTTCCAGTCTGCGGTCTTTTCGAAAGTGACCTGCTGGGCCTCGGCAGGATCTGCTGCCTTGATAATTAAATCACGGTCTGCGGAACTTCCGTTGGCGTAATACATCTCCATCTTGTAGGTTCCGGCAGCTTCCACATAAACAGGAACGTTCACGTAGGAATTGCCTGCGCCGAAGTTGACATAGCCTGTACCAGCAAAGCCTGCATTGGTGCTTTCGTTGACGCCATTTTCGATAACGCCACTTTCGGCCTGGAATGTGTCTACGCCCTTTGCTGCAAAAGTGGCGCCGAGTTCAATATCGCCGGTGGCGGTAATCTCGAGGGGGTTGCTGGCAGAAGTGGCGGAAGCTCCGGTCCAGCCTTCAAAAGTCCAACCTTCGATGGGCTTGGCGGTGAATGTTGCCTTTTTGCCTTCTGCAACCTTGTTACCGCTGAGGGAACTTTCGATGGTTCCACCGATGCTGTTATTCAGGGAGACCTTGTAGTAAGTGGCATTGCTTTCTACAACGGAAACTTCGTTGGAGGTGGCGCCGAGACCGCCCATGGAGTTGGCTGCACGAACGGTAACTTTTGATCCTACAGAAACTCCCTCAAGATCAAAACTGTTGGAGGCGACGCTAGTCTTGAATTGTCCGTTTACGAATATGGCCCAGCAGCGAGCGTTTTCGTTGTCGTCCCAGACAATTTCATTTCCTTCCTGGGAAATTTTTGGGGCAGCCATTTGAACGGTCAACTTGTTGGGTTCCCAATTATCGGAACCGCCCATGACGTTTTTCAAGCTGTAATTTGCGGCATCACTGGCAGACCAAACTGTTTTCAGGGACTTGGCAGAGGAGGCATCCTTGCCGCCGTTGAAGTAAGTCTTGCGGCGGCTCACGTCAATGGCTCCGCCGTTGCCGTTCTTGCTGTTGTATTCACCGAAAACGGTGGGGGCAGAATTCATGTCGGCACCCCAACCTTCTGCTGTAGGCTGGGCGTACATGGTGGTGTTCAGGAAGGCCACCTTGGCGTGGTTCCAGGAACGTCCCAGATAGAAGGTGCCGTTATAGCTGCCATTGGAAACGTTAATCTTTGCGTTGTTGAAAACGTAGCCCCATTCGGTAGAGGTCTGTGCGGCTGTAATGTACCCGCCATTGCGAGTCATTACAAGATTCGTTCCTTCGAAAAAGACGTCTCCATTACCGCAAATGAAGTCTACGGTACCCTGGATTTCACCATCTTCCCAGTAGGTTCGGCCCTTGTTGGTATAATAGGTGTCCTGCCCACTGACCAGCTTGACGTTCTTGAAAATATTCTTGTCGCCGGAATTCTGCTGGATAGTCACCTGGCGGCATGCAGAGGATCCGCAATAGGTGCTCTTGTTCTGGATGGTCAGATCCTGCAGGTACATGCCCTTGTTTCCGGAGAGGTACAAGGTGGCTGTGTGGCCGATGCTTTCGGTATCGGTCTTGTTGGCAATAATTGCCTTGTCGCGGGTCTGGCCAATCAGCGAAACGAATGAGGAGGAGAATGTGGTTTTTCCGTGACGGTCTGCCGTCACTTTGGTCAAGTCGTATTCACCATCAGGGAAGAATATGACAAAGCGTTTTGATTCGCTGGGGGAGGCGGCGCTGGCTGCGGCCATGGCGGCCTTGAAGTCTCCATCAACGCCCACAACGAAATCAAACTTTCTTTTTTCCACTGCCATGGCTGTAGAGGCAAGCCCCAGACACAACGGCGCGATAATAAAGGTGGAATTTCTTTTCATCTTTTATCCCTGTGTGAACTTGCAACTTTACTTGTTTACTCGTACCATGGAGTTCATCAGGACCTTTCCCTTTTGGGAAACTTTTACCAGGTAGGCTCCAGCCTTCATTCCCTGCATGTTCAGGTCGCGAGTTTCGCTAGTGTAGTTCTTGATAAGGTTGCCCTTAACATCGAGAATCTGGATGTTGTAAGAAGCAGATTTAACGTTCAGCAATAATGTGTTATTGATGGCCATTTCTTCCTCCTCATCGTTATCATCATCTTCGTCAGGTTCTTCTTCAGAAATTTGTACCATGCCGGGCTTTAGATCGTCGCTCATCCAGCCGATCACATCGATATTGGCCATGCCATCCTTGCCAAGGCTGGTGAACTTGATTTCACTGTAGCCCACGGGCAATTCCACTTCGATAGGAAAGGTCTTGTAGGTGGTCCATGCGCTGGTACTTTCCATGGATCCGCTTTCTACCAGAATATTGTCGCCGATGGAAAGTTGATAGTCTCTTGCAGCGGAGCCGCCGTTGGCGTAGCGGATGTATAGGGTGTATGTGCCTGCCTTGGTGGCGGTAACGCCGTAGGTCACGTAGCTTCCGATGGCGTTTGTAACGTTGGCGTATCCTTCTCCTACGAAACCTGCATTGGTTGTTTCCTTAACGCCATCGATGTCGATGAAGTTAACACCGTCAACAACAGTCTTGCAGGAATCGTCACCGCACATGGCTACGGGAGGGGGAGGCGGAACATAGGTGCCGTTCATCTTTTCGATGGCTTCCAGGTATGCCTTCTCGGTGCTGATTAATGCGGTGCCGTATTCGCCGGCCCATTGGTAACCCTTGCGGCGTTCTTCGCTAATTGCCATAAAGTTCTGGGTCTTGGTGCTGGCACCACCGCGGTCGCAGAAGAAGTAGTTGTCATTATTCACTTCGTAGAAACGATACCAAAGGACGTTGCCGGCTCGTTCTTCAAAAACGCCCTGCTTCTTGTTGAAGTAAAGTCCTGTGACCTTGGTTTTCTTGTACCAGTTAATGGCGCTGGTAATAGACTTCTGGATGGCTTCTGTCTGGTCGGGCCAGTTCATCAGGAACCATACAACGCCTGCAGATTCGCTGCCGGACTTGCTTTCCAGTTCGTAAGCGCGGGCGGGGCGAGGGGCGTAATTGGCGGTGTCATGCTGGGCGCACCAGACGGTGGGCGTGCCATTATTTATGATCTGGGCTTTCAGCAAGTAGTCGATGGCTTTTTCCAGAGCGCCTTGCATCTTGCTGCGGGTGGCGTCATCGATAATATCGGAATCGAAAGGAGCAACGCCGTTGGCGATGTCCATCATGGTCACCATGGCGCGAATCATGGCGTTGTCATTCAGGGTAATATGGTCGCTATAGTCGTTGCGCTTGGGCCAAACCTGAGGCAGACCACCGCTCTTGCGCTGCATAGTCAGCAGGAAGTTGACGGCTTTGTTAAAGCTGGACTTGAATGTGTTCTTGTAATTGCTGTTGGTGGTTTCCTTGTAACGTACAGCCAACAAGCGCATTTCCTGGACTGTAGCGTCGTTATCGATGGTGCCCACGTCGCCGCCGGTTGCAGAACGCCAACCGGATTTTTCACCGCCGGTGTAGGCACTCTTGTACTTGTCGGCCATAGCTTTGTAGAAACCGCCGTTGTCGATTTGCCAGGTGGTCATGTTATAGGCGTACTGGTCAATATCCATGCCCTTGGCGGCGGTGGTCAATTCAGAATAGCCACGGTAGCTATTCATCTTGCTCACGGCAGTTGACGGCGGCTCGTACGTGGCGCCAAATGCGCTGGTAACGCCTGCTGCAATGCCTGCAAATCCGATAAACTTCAAAACCCAATTCTTCATGCACACATCCTTTTTCTTTGTGGCAGCACCATCCTGCCGTCATGCTTAACCATTCCGCGTGGGCTGTATAACCCCAACCTACAATCTATACGTTTTTTGTAATGGTTAGCTTTTACACTCCGCGAAACCATTGTCTACAGACTACACTTCCACGAAAATAAAACTATACCGATTTTTCGGCTTTTTTCATTGAAAAAACAGATTTCTCTTGTCAATTTATCAATGGAACGTGCTAACTGTTTTTGGTTCATTTTTGGCATGAAATTTGCGTTATCAAATATGATTCTTCAGACTTTATAAAGAACCTTAAATTTTCTAGATTTTTCGTCGAAAAATTTAATGAGGGAAACCATGAATCCTAAGATCTATTACACCATTACCGACGAGTCTCCGTTTTTGGCAACTCAGTCCCTCCTGCCCATCGTAAGCGCTTTCGCAAAGACAGCCAATATCGATGTGGAAACCAAGAATATTTCTCTGGCTGGCCGTATTTTGGCTGCTTTCGGCAAGGTCGAAGACGACCTGGCTTTCCTGGGTAAGCTCTCCCTGGATGCAAGCGCCAATATCATCAAGCTCCCCAACATTTCCGCTTCCGTTCCTCAGTTGAAGGCCGCTATCGCCGAACTGAAGGCTAACGGCTACGACCTGCCGGATTATCCGGATGCTCCTGCTACCGAAGAAGAAAAGGAAATCCGCGCCAAGTACGACAAGGTGAAGGGCTCCGCAGTGAACCCGGTGCTCCGTCAGGGTAACTCTGACCGTCGCGCTCCCAAGGCTGTTAAGAACTACGCCAAGAAGAACCCCCACAAGATGGGTGCCTGGACTGCCGACAGCAAGACTCATGTTTCTTACATGACCGCTGACGATTTCTACGGTAACGAAAAGTCTGTCACCATCGCTGACGCCGACACCTTCAAGATTGAATTTGTGGCTGCTGATGGTTCTGTTACTGAACTCCGCGCTGCAAAGCCCACTCTGGCTGGCGAAATCCTGGATGCTACCGTGCTCCGCATGGCTGCTCTCGAAAAGTTCGTTGCCGACCAGATGGCTGATGCCAAGGCTAAGGGTGTGCTCTTTTCCGTGCATCTGAAGGCTACCATGATGAAGGTTTCCGACCCCGTCATGTTTGGCGCTTTCGTTCGCGTGTTCTTCAAGGACGTTTTCACCAAGTATGCCGACCTGTTCAAGGAACTGGGCATCGACGCCAACAACGGTCTGGGCGACCTCTACAAGCGTCTGGAAGGCAATGCCAAGGAAGCTGAAGTCAAGGCTGCAATCGATGCTGCTCTGGCCAACGGCCCGGCTCTCGCCATGGTGGATTCCGACAAGGGTATTACCAACCTCCACGTTCCCAGCGACGTGATCATCGACGCTTCTATGCCGGCCATGATCCGTAACTCCGGTATGATGTGGAACAAGGAAGGCAAGCTCCAGGAAGTGAAGGCTTGCATTCCGGACCGCTGCTATGCAGGTATCTACGAAGCTACCGTTGATTTCCACAAGAAGAACGGCGCATTCGATCCCACTACTATGGGCTCTACCTCCAACGTGGGCCTCATGGCTCAGGGTGCCGAAGAATACGGCTCTCACGATAAGACCTTCATTGCCAAGGGCAAGGGCGTTATCCGTGCTGTGAACAGCAAGGGTGAAGTTCTCCTTTCTCAGGACGTTGAAGCCGGCGACATCTTCCGTATGTGCCAGGCCAAGGACGCTCCCATCAAGGACTGGGTCAAGCTGGCTGTGAACCGCGCCCGCGTTTCCAACACTCCCGCTATTTTCTGGCTGGACCCCCAGCGTGCCCACGACCGCGAAATCCAGAAGAAGGTGGAAGTCTACCTGAAGGATTACGACCTCTCCGGTCTCGACATCAAGATTATGGACCCCAAGTCCGCAGTTACCGAATCCCTGACCCGCGCCAAGGCCGGTCTCGATACCATCAGCGTTACCGGTAACGTCATGCGAGACTACCTCACTGACCTGTTCCCGATTTTGGAACTTGGTACCTCCGCTAAGATGTACTCCATCGTGCCGCTCATGGCTGGTGGTGGCCTCTTCGAAACTGGTGCAGGTGGCTCCGCTCCTAAGCAGGTCCAGCAGTTCCTTGCTGAAAACTACCTGCGTTGGGACTCCCTGGGTGAATACTTCGCCCTGGTTCCTTCCTTCGAACAGATTGCCTCTACTACCGGCAATAAGAAGGCTAAGGTCCTGGCTGACACTCTGGATGAAGCTAACGGTCGCATTCTCGAAAACAACCGCACTCCGGCCCGTAAGCTGGGCGACCTGGATAACCGCGGTTCTCACTTCTACCTGGCTATGTACTGGGCCGAAGCCCTTGCCGCACAGACTGCCGATGCAGAACTGGCTGCAAAGTTCGCTCCCGTAGCCGCAGCCCTTACCGCTGGCGAAAAGGACATCGTTGCCGCTTACGCTGCAGAACAAGGTAAGCCCGCTGACATCGGCGGTTACTACCTGCCCAAGGCTGAACTCCTCAAGAAGTGGATGCGCCCTGTGGAACAGTTCAACAAGGTCATCGACGCTATCTAATTAGCGGACGGCGCGGCGAATCATTTCGCCGTCATCCTGAGAGGCGAAGCCGCGAAGGATCCAATGACGAAAAAAGAACCGGAATAGAATTCCGGTTCTTTTTTTACAAGGAGAGAGAGAATCTGCGTTTAAGTCCAACTTGAGCAATAGCCTTTGCCTTTCCAACTGTTATTACCGCATTCGCTGGCTCGACGCCATTGACTGCAACCGGCCTTGCCGGTGTTTTGACCGGCACAAAGGACATCCACGTATCCGAAGTATGCCTTGGCTTCTGCTTCAGAATTGGTATAGCAGATTTCCTTGGCAGCCGGTTCTTCAGAACTGTTGTAGGCCTCGGTGCTGATTTCTTCGCTGCTCTGGCTGATTACGTTTCCGTTGATGGTGACGTTCGTGCCGGACTTATTGACCTTGCAGTTGTTCTTGTTCTTGCAAGTCAGCAGTCCCTGGTCTGCGGCTTCCTGGATAAGGTCCTGTCTGGCGTTGTAGCATTCGTTCCACTTGTGGCCGGCTTTACTCCAGCCGCCATGGTTTGAACTGACGTTGCCGTTCAGCTTGCACCAGCTCGGCGGACACTTGTTTCCTCCGGTGGTATACATTACACCGCAAGAACCGTCATCTTCTTCAGTCCAGTTTTCATCGGCATCGTAGAAGGTATTGGCTGTCTGAGTGTTAGACGAACTTGACGGAGTATTCTCATTTCCGTTATTTCCACTATTGCCGTTGTTTCCGGTGTTTGTGGAGCTAGAGGAATTGCTGCCGGTATTGTTTGCCGGTGAGGACGGATTCGAGGAGGCGTCTGCTACGACCATATCGCTGGGCGGAGTGTCCATAGAAATGGTGCTCTGGAAAAAGGCCCAGTCGCCCGAAAGGGGGGGGCGCATTCGGCTGAAGTCTCCTTAGATTCGATATACGGCTTGAATTCAATTTCAGTGTCGCTGATTGCAATAGCCTTCAGTTTCCACTGGTTGCCTGCCTTGCATCCGCTCAGGCTTACAAAGTTTTCGGCCTGCCAGCTTACCTTGCCTGCACTCAGATCCTTAGAAATGTTGTCAGTTTTGATCGAGGAAATGACTTCGCCTCTGGTGTAGACGAAGGTGTCGGTCTTACCTCTTTTGCCCGGGGCTTCGTAACCGATCTTTTTCCAGGTGCCAAAGGACTTGTGTTCATACAGGTAGGCGGCCTGAAGCTTGGTGTAGGTTGCGGCGGCGGGAGTCAATTCGGTAGCCTTGGATTTGGAAATGGAGCTGGAAAGCTTAGGAACCGCCACGGCAGTAAGTAAGCCGGAGATGGAGATGGCTACCATCAATTCTGCGAGTGTGAAACCATGCTTTCTCATAAGAACCCCCAAAGCCTTATCAAAAGTCTTGTTGTAAGTTTTTTGTCATAATTCGAATGTAATATTGTATTCTTACAATTGTTCTTTTTTTTTACAATTTGACTTCCACTTTGGATTAGACTAAGTGATTATGGGCATGCCCAGTAAGAAAGTCTGATTTTAATGGGAATTTAGAGCTATATTGTAAGGTATGAACAATCCTACCGCACATAGAAATGTTTCTGGAGCCAAAGGTTTTACCCTTGTAGAAGTATTGGTGGTTGTGGCCATCATGGGCATTCTTTCTGCTATGGGTGTGGCGGGCCTTCAGGGTGCCGTAGAAAATAACCGCGTCAAGGATGCCGCTCTAAACACAGCTGCCTTCCTAGAACGTGTGGCCAGTGATGCTAACAGAAGATCCGAGACGCTGTGCCTTAAGAAATCCGGCGATCGAAGGATTGAAGTGTACATCGGTGATGATTGTTCTAAGCCTACTGGTGATCCTGTTGACCATATGGATCTGGATCCGCCTTTGACGTTTGTTACTGACAAGACCTTTGATTTTACCAACGCGTTTGAGTGTGCGAGTTGCGAAGAAAATTGGCTGGCTGGTGCTGGTGTTTTTACACCTAGGCTTGGCCTTTCTGCGGCTCCCATTGCAGGATTTGTTGCCGCTCAGTATGGATCCACTTCGCACTATGCCATTGCATTAAAGTCTCCCACAAAGAATAAGATTATGGCCATAGATGCAGATGATGATGGTGGATTTGATTATAATGAACTCTAGGGTTCAAATCTAACGGTCTAGAGTGCCATCGTCCAGGCTATGGCGAATAAACCGTAATAGACGGCCAGACCGACAATATCGACGAATGTAACCGGCGTTCCCCAGCGGAGCGCCTTTTTCGTTGGAATCAGTCCGCAGAATAGGCCTGCGATGAATCCGTAGCCGTGTCCTAGAATGTCTGCATTTTCTCCTAGACCGAGAAATACGGCCAGGGAAGTGGCTCCACAGAGGGGTGCAAAACGGCGCAGGAGTCCGTGAGATTCCCTAGGCATCAGGCGGAACTCCATGACGGCGAGACAGCCGATGGCGGCGAAAACGAAGGTGGAAAATCCCAGGGCGCTGAAGTTTGTCTTGACGGTCATGGAAACGCAGATGTTGGCGACGGCACTGGAGATTGCCAAAAAGGGAGCTAGGCGCAACAGGGGGATGCGGTAGGTAATCATGTTCATGACAATGTATCCGCACAGGATGTTGGAGGCCAGGTGTCGCGCGTCGCCGTGGAGGGTGAGTGCGGTAAGGCTTCTCCACCATTGTCCTTTTAGAACTTTGCTTGCGTCGGATACGCCGGGTAAATGCAAGTTGACTACGTCGGCAAAATCAAGTAGGGTGGCGATGAGTACCGGAATAAAAATCCAGAGAGGCTGTAGGCTGAAACTCAGTGGCTGTGGCAGATTCTCTTCCTTGGGCGGATTTTCCTTTTGGTACAGGGCGATCTGGTCGCGGGCGAATTCTTCAAATTCCGGCAATACGAAAATCTGGAAGGGGCCTTCCTCGCTGCGATCTAGACGATGCTCTACGCCCTGGGAAAGAAGGACTAGGCTGTAATCGCGAATTTGTCTGAAAGTGCCTTCGGCAATGCAACTGGATTCGGGGAAGGACTGCTCGGAGAGGGACTGCTCTTCGTTGGCGATTTGTTGTTCGTTGGAGTCCAGGGTGTTGTTGGCTGGGGGGTGTGCCGTGCTGGTTATGGACGTGATTTTTATATGGGGGTGAATTTCCGAGGAGTCCCGCAAGTATCTGGGGCGTAGTGGCGACATGAACCTTGACATTGAATCTCCTTGGAAAACCTCTGACATAATATACAAAGGTTTAGGTTTGATGCCTGAAGATTACGAATTGTTGCGGAAAGACTAGATGTTCTTTTTATGGATTGCCGCAGATGTTAACGCATACTTGTAACAAGAAGTAAGACATTCTGCACGGAGGTAAGCAAAGTCTTCGAAGGGGACCGTAATGTCTGTGGCGGGGCGGGCGGCCACCTGGCTTGCCAGGTGGAGCTCTTCCTTCGGAGCGAGCTTGCCGTTTAACAAACGGCGCCGCCCGTATATGCGGACATAGCGGAAGGCTTCACCTGTCTCGGGCGTGCTGCGGGCATGGAACGTCACAGCGGATTCGCCCCGGTCTGTCACGCGCTCCCACCAGAGGGCGGGTCCGTCAGTAATGTAACAGTTGTCGCCGCAGAAAGCTGCGTTCACGTCGTCAAGAGTCAAGGGCTGTTCCTTGTGGCATCCGTCTGCCTGGGGGATATTTTCTTCGGCGCTCGTCGGATTCTCGCAAGGCTTTTGCGCTAGGCGAACCACGGTTCTGACGTACCCGAATACGTGATGCCTGTTGTTCTTTAGTTCAATTAGCGGTAACCTGACTGCGGTCGTATCATTCATATCGCCGTGGGCATCGTTTCCGCCGATGGGCAACAGGTAGTTTTCCTTGCCCAGTTCCTGGATCCACCATTCTCGCCCCAGCTTGAATCCTTCGTCACGGATGCCGTTCCAGAATTGGATGCCGCGGATGGGGTGGGTGCTGCCGGTCTGCAAATCCACCGAGTGCCAGAAACCGCGCCGGAAGATGAACTTCTCCAGGCCGCTCATTTCCTGATAGGGGTGTGCCGCAAAGCAGTGGCTGCCTGTCATTTTCAGCAGGTCGGGAATCTTCAGGGTGGGGCGGTTCTGGAGCCAGTTTCGTCCGCAGTCCCCAAGGCCCGGCAAATAGCAGTCGGAGCCAAGGACGGTCATGTGGACATTCTCTCCCTTGGAATTGCCTGCGGAAACTTCTTCGCCGGCGATCATCAGGGGCTTGTCCTCGGCCCTGTTGCACAGGTCCACTTCCTTCTGCAAGGCTTCGAAGCGTGGCATGGGGGAGGGAGCTGCCTGGGTGTAGTCTTCGGTGAGGAAGGCGAAATCGTAGGCGTGGTCCGTTAGACTTACGAAATCCAGACCCACGGCCTTTGCTGCTTGCTGGAATACGGCGGGGGTTGCGCCATGTTCTACGTGGTCGGCGGAGTAGTGGGTGTGGCAATGCATTTCGCCGGCGATGTAGCCCTCGGGCTTGGGCAAGTCCTGTGCCAGCACCTGGATTTTTAGGGGGGCGGGCTTTAGCAGGGGGTGGTTCCAGCGGGAGAATTTTTTGACCTTGCCGTTTTGCTTACTGCGGACGGTGACCTTGCAATGGATGCTGTAGGTCCCAGGTGCAAGGTCTCCCAAGTCTACGGGGTAGAATCCGAACTGCTGGTTGGCCTCGATTTGAAGGTTCTGCTGTCGCGGGGCGGATTCGTCTTGGGCGGTGGCAGGCTGGCAGTCTATTTCAATGTTTTCGATAACGACGGGGAACCGGTGGGCGTCCCTGACCACGATCCACAAGGTGGGCCTGGAATCCGGTACAAACTGGAAGGGGGCGTCTACAAGAATCTCTGGCCAGGGCCTGTAAAGCAGGGACCAGGGGAGTTTAAACTTGAAGTGGGTTTCTGCGTATTGCAGGGGCTCGCCGGGAATCAGACTCATTTTGCCTCGGGGGCGGGCTCTTCGGCGGGTGTGGCTTCAGCGGGCTCTTCGGCGGGTGTGGCTTCAGCGCGCTCTATTTCTTTTTCTTTATCGTTTGCGGTCTCGTTTTCGACGTCCGTCCCTATCTTTGTGGATGCCTTGTTTTCGGTTTCCTCGACGGGTTCCGGTTCGTTCCACAAACCAAAGCTTACTCGTACCTGCATCATCAAGCCGCCGATGTTCCATTTAGCCTTTTCCTGGGGGCCGTCAGGTACGATGTCGGCGAAAGTCTTGTTGGATTCTACGGAGATACTGCTGAAGCCGATGTCTCCGTACACGTTAAAATTTTTCCAGCTGGCAATCAGGTAGCCGACTCCCACGCCGAATCCTGCACCGGTAACGGGTGTCTTGGCGTCTAGCTTGCCCCAGGTGGTGTAGATTTCCGTGCCGGGAAGTACCCAGTACCAACGGACCGAAATGCTGAAGAGGCTTTCGCCGGAAAGTGTCATCAGGTTTTTGGGGATGCCCAGACGGTATTCCAGGAACAGGGGCATGCCCTGGATGGTGTAGCTGTAGTTGTGGGTTCTGCCCTTGCGGTCGGTCAGCACCACGGATTCGTTATCGTAGATGAATCCGACACCTGCGCTAATGAACTGGTCCCTAAAAATCTGGAACTGCAGACCTGCGCTAACAGGGAAACAGAAGTTCACCTTCTGAAAATCCTGCTTGGCCACGTTCAGGGAATCGGTTTCGGTCTGGGCGTCTTCGCGGAAACTATAGTAGATGGTGTCGATGGCGTCCTGAAAGTATTTGCGCTGGTCAAAACTGAGGAACGATACGGAGGGCTGCAGGAACAGGGATAGCCTGGAACGGTCATGTTCCACCTTGTCTTCGTCTGCGAAGGCTGAGATTGCCATCAGCAAGATGGCCAGGGCTATATTCCGGTAGAACTTCATTATCAGTTCTGCATATCCTTTTCTTCTTTTTCGATTCGCTTACTTTCGGAATCCTTCTTCATGCGCTTGGCGAAGGCGACTTCGGCCTTGTCGATTTTACCTTCGATCTTTTCGATGTCCTTGCGGAAGTCCTTGTCGTCTTCCTTCAGTTCGTTGCGGGCGATGTTCAGGTAAAGTCTTGCGGTTTCAAACTGGTCCAGTTCGATATAGGACTTGGTCAGGAAAATCAAGGCTTCTTCGCGACGCTTGGCGGTGGGGTAGGTTTCCAGGAATTCCTTGAAGTAGATGACGGCGGCCTGGTACTTGTCCATGCGCCAGTAAAGACGGCCCTTCTGGAATTCCTTTTCTGCCAGACGGTCAATAAGCAGCTGGTAGTAATAGTTCACGGAATCGCGGAGGGGTGATTCCGGATAGTTGGAAAGGTAACGTTCGAAGTCCCTCATGGCCACGTTGGTGTTGGCTTCGTCGCGGTCCACACGGAATTCCATGTTGAAGGAGGAAATGGCCTTGCGGAATTCAGCGGTCTCGATGAAGGGGGAGCCGGGGAAGTTCAGGATAAAGCTACCATATTCTCCACGGGCTTCAATCCAGTCTTCCTGATTGAAGTAGCTTTCTGCCAACAGGAATTGGGCCTGTTCCATGAATCCGGTACCGGCGCAGGTAGAGAGGATCTCTTCCAGCTTTTCTGTGGTACGGCCATACTTGCCTGCCTTGAACAATTCTTCTGCCTTGTCGTAGCGAACCTTACACCATTCTGTGTGTTTCATCTTGGGACCGCTGGAGGAACATCCGGCGATCAGTGCTGCGGTAGAAAAAATGCAGAGGAACAGGGGAATCTTTTTGAACAGCATCATTTTTTTTCTTTGGTTAATTCTAACTTTACCGCCGTAAATTAGCAAAAATTGGCAGTCCAGAAAAATGATTTTAGTCCGCTATGTCTTGAAAGAGCTGATCGCCCCCTTCCTGGCGTCTCTTTTTGGCATTACGTTTCTATTTGTAGTGGATTTTTTGGTCAAAATTCTAGACAGTGTCTTGTCCAAGGGGCTTCCCACTTCTACGGTGGTTGAAATCTTTGTACTGAACCTGGCCTGGATGCTTTCCCTTTCTATTCCCATGGCCGTTCTTGTGGCGAGCCTTATGGCCTTTGGCCGACTGTCCGGAGACCAGGAAATTACGGCCTGCAAGGCCGCCGGTATTTCTCCCCTTTCCCTGATGAGGCCGGTGCTGATTGTTTCGCTCCTGGTGTCGGTGCTGATGGTGGTGTTCAACAACTGGGTCTTGCCCGAGGCCAACCACCGTTCCGTGGAACTGATGAGTGCTGTGTCCCGCAAGAAGCCCCATGCCTTTATTGATGCGGGTCGACTGATTACCCAGTTCCCGGGGGTCCAGCTTTGGGTAAACCATATCGATCCCACTACGGGTACCCTGTATGGCATTCAAATTTTTGAAATGGAAAAGAAGGGGGCGCCTCGTATTGTCTATGCCGACAGTGCCTCCATGGAATACGCTGACAATGGAGCAACTCTTATGCTCCGCCTGCGCAGTGGCGAAAACCATATGACAGACCCGGATAATCCGGAAAACTATTTCCGCATCCGATTCTTCAGTCAGGATCTGGCCATGAAGAATGTGGATGACCGTCTGGAACGCCGCAACCGCAGTTATCGCAGCGACCGCGAAATGCCCATTGAGATGATGCAGGATGTGGTGGATGACGCGCGAAAGAAGTACGTGGAGTTCCGTAAGGACGCCCTGGAAAAACGTCTGAGTACGTTGGTGGCTCTCCAAAAGAATGTGGTCGGTGACTCCGTTGTCCCTGACATCAAGGAAAGTAATATCGAGATTGATTCCGTCCAACGCCGCCGGTCCCTGCAGCGCCTGCGAGTACAGGAGGTGTCTTCCCTCCGCACCACGGAACGTGCTTTTGGCCGTGTAGAGGCGGAATTGAAACGAGAGGCTCAATATACGGTCGAAATCCAGAAGAAAATCAGTACCGGCGTGGCCTGCTTTATCTTTATTCTGATTGGGGCGCCTTTGGGAATCATGGCTCGCAAGGGTGGTATTGGTACAGGTATCCTTTACAGTCTATCGTTCTTTGTGATTTACTGGATTTGCCTTATTGGTGGCGAAAATCTGGCTGACCGTCTGGTCGTCAGTCCTTATCTGGCCATGTGGGCTTCCAATATCATTATCGGAATTTTTGGTATCTTCATTACGATCGCCATGGTCCGTGACCGCTTCTCGGGAGACTCCAAGTTCTTCAGGGGTGTTCGTGCGGTCAAGGGCTTCTTTGGTAGGGGCTTCAAGAAAGTCTTCGGGAGGTTCGGGTGAAGTTTACAAGGTACATGCTATGGAACTTCTTCAAGATGTTCCTTATTGTGCTTCTTGGTGCAGTCCTCATGTTCGTGGTTATCGACTTTGTGGGAAACATCAAGACCTGGTCTACCCGCGAGACCAAGGATGCAGTGGACTATTACGTCTGCTACTTGCCGTACATGGTGTATTTGATTACTCCCGTGGCCTGTTTTATTTCAATCCTGGCTTCCGTAGGCAATATGGCCCGCCACCTGGAAATGAGCGCCATGCAGAGCTCTGGACAGAGCCCGCTCAAGACATTGTTCCCCATTTTTGTTTTTGGAATTCTTGTGTCGGTGGGTTCTTATGAAATGAGTGAATATTGGCTTCCTGACGCTAACCATAAACGTCTGGAAATTATGGAAACTAACGCCCAGAAAAAGAAGAATCCCCGCATCAAGGAAAAACAGGAATTTACCTTTATCGACAGTGAGAAGGCTAGCTGGTTCTTTAGACATTATTCTGGCAAGAGCAAACTGGGACGAGACGTGCTCCTTTTACTGCGCGACGAGGGTCGCCTCCAGGAACGCTTTGATGCCAAGGTGGTCCGTTGGCTGGAGGATGAAGGATGCTGGCAGTTTGAACGGGGACATCGACGCGTCTTCCAGAAAGATGGCTCTGTGAAAGTCTACAAGTTCGTTCGCGAAAAGGCCTGTGACCAAGTTTCTACCCGTCCAGAAGACCTCATTAATGAACGTCAGGTTTCCGATGAAATGGATTCCAAAATGGTCAAGAAGAGGATCGAGGTATTGAAGCGCTCCGGTGAAGATACCCGTACCATGGAAACCGCACTGCACTTTAAGCGGTCTGCTCACTGGATGAACCTGATTGTGCTCCTGATTGGTGCCGCACTTTGCCATCGTTATAGCCGTTCTGGGGGGCTTTCCCAGAAATTTGGCATTGGTCTGTTGATTGTATTTAGCTATTATATTCTTGAACGAATAGGATTGAAAATGGGAGAAAATGGTGCGTTGTCGCCTTTCTGGGCGGCATGGATCAGCCACTTCGTCTATGGTGGCGTGGCGACAGTAATGTTGTACCGTTCCTTCCGATTATAGGGTGTCTATGTCTGTTGCCGAAATACTTTTTATCGTGGCAGGTCTTCTGCTTGGCTTGGCGTTCCATGGTGGAATGCTCCTGTTCCTGATTCCCTTTGCCATTGTGGCCTTTGTACTGGCCTGGTTGAATCGTCCTCGTCTGGCAGGTGGTCCTAACAGCCAGAATCCGACTAGCAATATTCCCATTATCTCTATCGGGCCCCGATCTACCAACACTAATCCTGTTGTGTCCCCCGATTTGATTTCCGAGTTCCGCAATGATCATGACAGGGCTAACGAACCTGAGGCCGCCTTCAAGGTGAGCCAGGTATGGGCCCGTGCCAATGCTGATATTAACCGTGCCATGACCGACATGCTTTGTGCGTTGAAGGTCATCGTTCCCGGAGTGAATACCGCCATTGTGTTTACCCAGCAGAATAACCCCAGGGAATGGGGTGTTCGCAATTATGTAAACGACAAGGAAATGTCCGTGAATCCCAGCACACGCCTTTCGGAAAGTGGAAGCCTGCTGAGTCAGATGTTCAGATCCGGTGTGAGCCGCATCCTCGAAGGCGATTTGCCTAGTAGCAAGGTTCTGTCGTTCTACCTGGACAATCCTCCGGTGAAGTCTGTGGTGGCTGTCCCTATGCTGGACCATAGCGGCAACCGCGTCGGTATCCTGGTTCTGGATTCCACTGCGCCTAACGCATTTACCGATAAGACGGCCCAGGCCCTGGTTTATATTGCCAAGGCGATTTCCATGCTTGATTACAAGGGCTTCTACTCTGCCCAGAAGCATATCGCCCTGCAGCAGTACGCTGGTCTTTACAACTACCAGCGCAAGTTCTTCCAGACCATGACTGTGAAGGACATCTATAAGCAGATTATCAACTACGTGAAGGCTAACGTGGCCTACGACCGTCTGACGATTCTTGCCATGAATAAGGTGAATGAAAGTGCTGGACGTGTGGTGTACTGCGATGGTATCGAATCCAGTCAGTTCTCCGAGAAGCGTTTTACCCTTTCTGACAAGGGTATCTTCGTGCTGGCCATGATGCGCAACCGTCCGGTGGAACGCAGCTTTACTCCGGGTTACAACGAATATGTGCCCCGCCTTAGCGATAACGAAAAGCGTAACTTGAATTTGCGTCAGCTGTTCGTGATGCCAGTGGCTACCGAAACAGATGCGGCTACTGCAGATATGGCCATCTGCCTTGAAAGCAGCAGCTCCAGACCGTATAGCGAACACGAAAAGGAACTGCTCAAGGCCTTCGCTGGCGTCGCAGGCTTCGCCTACGATCGCGCTCGAAAGTTCGAGCATGGCCGTGACCTGGCCATGCGCGACGGCCTCACCGGTCTTATCAACCACCGCACGCTCCACGAAAGTCTGCGCTCCGAAAAGGTTCGCGCCGACCGCAAGAAGTACAACATCGGCGTTCTCATGATGGACATCGACCACTTCAAGCGCGTCAACGACACTTACGGACATCCCATCGGTGACGTGGTTATCAAGAGCATCGCCGACACCGTCAGCTCCGAAATGCGAAAGGATATCGACGTGGTGGCCCGTTACGGTGGTGAAGAATTCGTGGTGGGCATGGTGGAAACCACGGCTGAAGGTATGATGGAAAAGGCTGAACGCATCCGCAAGGCTGTCGAAAAGCTGGCCATCGACGTCCATCAGACAAAGCCCCTCAAGGTTTCCGTCAGCATTGGCGCCTTCCTGGTCACTCCGGACTTCCACGACATGAAGAAGGCCGTGAACAACGCCGACCAGGCTCTGTATCGCGCCAAGGAAGGCGGCCGTAACCGCGTTGTCCGTTACGAACTTGACGAAGAATCCATGGCTCCCAAAGCATAAAGCCCTTCAGGAGGGAAGATGTTTACTTTAGTTGACTGGCTGGTCCTGGCCGCCTATTTGCTGTTTTCCCTCTTCATCGGCCTGTGGGTTTCCCGCGGCAACAAGAACTTGAAGGAGTACATGCTTGGCGGTGGATCCATGCCCTGGATTGCCGTTGGTATTAGTCTTATCGCCACCTCCGTCAGCGCCACCACATTCCTGGGGGCTCCTGCCGATGTGTATGGCGACAACATGACTTTCCTCATGTTCCAGATCGGCGCCTTCATCAGTATCTTCGTGGTGGGGAAGGTCTTCATTCCCCGATTCCAGAATTCCGGCATTAGTAGCGCCTACGAATTGTTTGAAGTTCGTTTCAGCAGGCCGGTCCGTCGTCTGGCGGCCATCTTCTACTGCATGCACTTGTTGCTCCGCACAGGAATTCTGCTGTACGCTCCGTCCCTGGTGCTCGCTCAAATTTTGCACATTGACCTGAAGGTGGCGATTATCGTTTCTGCGGCAGTGGCCATTTTCTACACCTGGTTCGGCGGTATCAAGGCTGTCATCTGGACCGACGTGATGCAGTTCATCGTCTTCTTTGGCGGTGGCGCCTTGGTGCTTCTCATCATTTCCAATTCTGTAGGTGGCCTTGGCGAAATGGCCCGCATGGCAGGGGAGGCCGGCAAGACAAAGTGGTTCGACGGTAGCCTGGATATCTCCAATGCCCGCACCCTGATTTCCGCAGGCTTTGCTTACGCCGTTCTTGAAATCGCCATCCGCGGTTGCGACCAGCAGTTTGTACAACGCTACCTCAGTTGCAAGGACGTGAAGGCGGCTAACCGTTCCAGCGTGCTGTCCATGGTGCTGGGTGTTGTGGTTTCTATCCTATTCTACTGGGTTGGTGCCGCCCTTTATGTTTACTACCAGACGGCCCACGCGGCTCCTCTTCCTACAGGTCTCGGACAGAATGACGTCTTTCCTTACTTTATCGTAAATGGTCTGCCCCAGGGTGTAACCGGCCTGATTGTTGCCGCTATCTGTGCAGCCGCCATGAGCTCTCTTTCAGGCGCCATCAATTCTCTCAGCAATACTTCTGAAAGAGATTTCTTTGGCTGGAAGGAAAATGAAGGCCTGGGCGGTCTCAAGCGCGCAAAGCTTTGGACGGTGCTGTGGGGTGTTCTGGGCGTGTTCGGCGCACTCTTTGCCGCTACCCAGCAGGGGAGCCTTTTGAAGAACGCCGTGTTCTTTACGGGCCTCTTTACAGGACCGCTGCTGGGCATGTTCCTGCTGGCCTTTTTCGCCAATAAACTGTTCGGTGGCGACGATAGTCCCAAGAAACTTCGTGGCTGGTGCGTCATCATTGCCGTCCTCTGCGGTATGGGTAGCCTGATTCTTGTTCAGGGAATCCCCGCTTTCGGTGTGCCTGCAGTTCTTGGCGGAATCTTTAGCTGGCCCTGGATGCCCTTGATCAGCATGACCACTACCATTGTGGTAGCCGTAGGGGTAAATTTCCTGGCTAATATGTTGAATCGCAGGTAAAAAAAGCAAACTTTAAAAAAAAGTTGAAAAAATGGCCCATATCCCTTTACAAGTGAAAAATAAATAGCTATATATGGGCCATCCTCGCGGGAATAGCTCAGTTGGTAGAGCACGACCTTGCCAAGGTCGGGGTCGAGGGTCCGAGTCCCTTTTCCCGCTCTAAAACAAGAGAACCACTCATTGAGTGGTTCTTTTTGTTTTATCGTAAGAATGGAGTCGGGCGCGAGACCCCTCGGAGACTGCGGACGAACAATCCCTTTTCCCGCCTACGGTGTCCGCGGCTGCGTTTCGTCATACGAAAAGAGGATTCCGTTGCCGGAATCCTCTTTCTATTCTTTAAAGTATGACTTTTTACTTCAGAAGGATCTTCTTGTTCATATTTACGGATTTGCCCGAAATACGAACCATGTAGATTCCTGCCTTGAGGCCTGCCAAGTTGATGGATGCTTCGACCTTGCCGCTCTTTACGACCTGGCCCTGGACGTTTGCAATTTCGTAAGAGGCGCTCTTGATTCCGCTAAAGGAAAGGATTCTGCCAGAAAGGCTTGCGTTTGCTGCAGAGACTGCCTTCTGAGAAATGGCGTCTGGGTCTGCGTGATGGTCACAGAAGTTTGCAGACTTTTCTTTCTGGGAAACAGCCTTTTCTCCCTTACAAGTTCCCTTGGGACCGACCTCGAAAATGCGCAATGCGCCCTGGACGTCGGAAGCCTGTCCGTCAATTTGGAATTTGACCGCGGTTGCCTTTGCAAAAGCTTCAGCACAACTGGAAACCTTCTGTGCTGCAGGTGTCCACGTGGGTTGGCTGAATTTGCTGAAGTCCAGATCGACCAAAGTCGGGGTGGCTGTTTTGGTTAGCTTGGCTGAACAGGAGGCGTTGCCTGTGCCGTCTGCGTCAATCGTCAATGTGACGTCATTATCTGATGTGTATGTGGCGCAGAGACCCTCGGCGGAGGTTATGTCGAGGGGGGCCTGTGCTGCACCTACAAGGTTGAAGCCCATTCCGACGAAATTGTATGGGTATTCTTCATTTTGACCTGTGGTAGTTGGGTCCACAAGTACATACTTTACAAAGATGTAACCCAAACTGTCGATCATTGGCTGGATGAAAGAGCCGTAATTGCCAGTAGAATCGTAGAGGTACTTAATGTAGGAACCGCCTTTATCGTTGGCACGGTCGTCGTAATCATACCAGTAAGAGGAATTCTCGTAATTGGGTTCCAGGCTTTCTTTTGTGGTGTTGGCGATTTGACTTGTTCCGTTGAACCAGATATCGTTGTTGACGGTTTCTGCCATGGAAACGGCGGATAATGCTGCGACTGCAGCGACAATGATTTTTTTATTCATTTTTGTATCTCCTTAACCATCCCTAAGGTTATACCCTGAGTATACTTTATTTTTGAGAAAAAGCAAGACTTTTGTAAAGAAAAAGTTTAATTTTAGTTTGTAGAAAACTTACGAAAATGCTACTTTAGTCTAACTACTTATGATATAAAGAGTTAGCGATTGATGCGTTAAAAATATGCTGTGTTTACAGATTGTTGATAGGCTTGCCGTTGAGGAAAACTCAGAAAATTTTTTGAAAATTTTAAGAAATAACATCCACAAGGGAGTTATGTTTTATTATCTTGTAGGCCACATCTTGTGGTTGGGTGTGGTGCTTGAACACAAGATGTAGTGAAATCGCGAAATAAAAAGTTTATTGTAAGAAATTGGCGTTTTGCTTGAGTATTCAGGAAAAAAGGCGGTTTTGGTAGACTGATTTCGGTGATTGACACGATAGGATTGAAGAGAATATTACGATTTTTGCGGGGCTAGATTCGATATTTTGTGTCGGCTGGCCGAAGGGATGACGATGATTGTTTCTGTTAAGAAGCGCGACGGCAGAGAAATGCCGTTTAATATCGAAAAGATTGCTGACGCCATTGTTAAGGCATTCCGTGCCTCCGGCGAACTTGATGATCAGATCAAGGCCGCGCAGAGCCAGATGAGCCTCCTCGGCAACGATGATATTCTTAACAGCACCGCTCTCAAGGTTTCCGCCGAAGCAGTTTCCCTTTTGGAAGCCAGCGGCAAGAGTTCCCCCGATATTGAAGAAATCCAGGATGCTGTAGAAAAGGCCCTTACTGAAGGCGGCTATGCCGATACCGTTAAGAGCTACATCCTATACCGTGCAGAACGTACCCGTGTTCGTGAAGTGAACACTCGCCTTATGCACACCCTCCGCGACATTACTTTCAGTTCTGCAAAGGAATCCGATCTCAAGCGCGAAAACGCAAATATCGATGGCGATACCGCCATGGGCACCATGCTCAAGTACGGTTCCGAATCTGCTAAGCATTTCTACACCATGATGATGCTGAAGCCGGAACACAGCCGTGCTCACTCCGAAGGCGATATCCATATCCACGATCTGGACTTCTACGCCCTCACCATGACTTGCTGCCAGATCGACCTGCTGAAGCTTTTCAAGAATGGCTTTAATACCGGTCATGGCCACCTCCGTGAACCCAAGGATATCCGTAGCTACGCCGCATTGGCCGCTATTGCCATTCAGTCTAACCAGAACGACCAGCATGGCGGTCAGGCTGTTCCTAACTTTGATTACGCCATGGCCGATGGCGTCCGCATTACTTATCGCAAGGCCTACCTGAACAACATGGTCAAGGCCCTTATGCTTCTGGCGGGCAAGAGCGAAGAAGAAGTTCGCCCCGTAGTCAAGAAGCTTCACGAAGAAATGGCTGAAATGGGAATGGTTGCAACTTTGGTTCCCAACGAACGCTTCGTTGAAACCGAAACACACGAACTTTCCAAGACCTACGGCGTTGAAACTACCATGCATGCCCAGAAGTTTGCCGAAAAGCAGGCTTACGAAGAAACGGACAAGGCTACCTTCCAGGCTATGGAAGCTTTCGTGCATAATTTGAACTCTATGCACAGCCGTGCCGGTGCCCAGACTCCGTTCTCCAGCATCAACTACGGTATGTGTACCGCTCCCGAAGCCCAGATGGTCATGCGCAACCTGCTCCTTACCACTGAAGAAGGTCTGGGTGGTGGCGAAACCGCAATCTTCCCCATTCAGATTTTCCGTGTCAAGGAAGGCGTCAGCATGAATCCAGGTGATCCCAACTATGACCTGTTCAAGTTGGCCTGCCGTGTTTCCGCAAAGAGACTTTTCCCCAACTTCAGCTTCCAGGATGCTCCGTACAATCTGCAGTACTACAAGCCGGGCCATCCCGAAACTGAAATTGCTTACATGGGGTGCCGTACCCGCGTTATCGGTAACTCTGCACGCCCCGATCACGAAATTACCTTCGGTCGTGGCAACCTGAGCTTTACTTCCATCAACCTTCCTCGCATCGCAATCAAGATGAAGAGCCTGGATCTGTTCTACAAGGAACTGGACCGTATGCTGGCTCTGGTCCGCGATCAGCTCCTGGAACGTATGGAAGTCCAGTGCCGCAAGCGCGTCAAGAACTTCCCCTTCCTCATGGGTCAGGGCATCTGGATTGGTTCCGATAAGCTTGGCTGGAACGACGAAGTTCGCGAAGTTCTTAAGGATGGCACGCTTTCTATCGGTTTTATCGGCCTTGCCGAAACTCTGGTGGCTCTCACCGGAAAGCACCACGGCGAATCTGAGGCTTCTCAGCGCCTGGGTCTCGAAATTGTACAGCACATGCGTGAATTCTGCGATAGCGAATCCAAGCGTCTGGGCGTGAACATCACCCTGTTCGCTACTCCCGCAGAAGGCCTCTCTGGCCGCTTCCTCCGTATGGACAAGAAGAAGTTTGGCGTTATTCCGGGCGTTACCGACCGCGATTACTATACCAACTCCTTCCATGTGCCGGTATACTACAAGATTAGCGCATTCAAGAAGATTGAACTTGAAGCTCCGTACCACGCCCTCACCAATGCGGGCCATATCAGCTACATCGAAATGGATGGCGATCCGACCCAGAATCTGGATGCTTTCGAAAAGATCGTTCGCTTTATGGCAAAGTCCGGCATTGGCTACGGCTCTATTAACCACCCGGTTGACCGTGACCCCGTTTGCGGTTACGTCGGCGTCATCAATGACTGCTGCCCCCGTTGCGGTCGCGCAGATGGTCACGCCATCGATCCTCAGAAGATCGAGGAACTTCGCAAGAAGTTCCCGGGCATGCCCGCATTCCTGGGAATTCGCTAGGGCGGTTTTTGGCACGGAATTGGCTATAATGGCCAAAGAGGTTTGAAGGGAACAAGATAAGAGGAAAACGAACTAGGCTTGAATTAGTCAAGGAGAAAAAAATGAGCGAAAAAGAAAAATCCATGTATGGCGAAGGCGTAAGCTTCGAACGTATCCGTCGCATTACTGGTTACCTGGTGGGTACCGTAGATCGTTTTAACAACGCAAAGCGCGCTGAAGTCGCTGACCGTGTCAAGCACGGCTGCTGCGGCGACGCCTAATTGAATAGCCTGCGGCATTTCTTGCGTTTTGTAAGGGAACCCGTGGGCTTTTTTTGTATCTTTGAGATAGGGAGCCGTAAATTGTAAAGGCTCCCTGTTGAATATTCGTCGGATGTAAAGGTGCAAAGATGGACTATCAGGAAGAAGATCGTGAAGATTTGGGCTTGCCCGTGCCCGAAGGTTTTGAGGGCAAGAATCTCCGAATTGCTGGCATCGAGGCGGAATCCTTTGTAGACGGTCCCGGCATTCGTTTTTCCATCTTTACCCAGGGCTGTAAGCACCATTGTCTGGAATGCCACAATCCCCAGACCCATGATTTCAATGGCGGCCATTTGATTTCCCTGGCGGAAATCCTTTCCATGATCGAAGAGAACCCTCTGCTGGATGGTGTTACCTTTAGCGGTGGCGATCCTATGGAACAGGCGGCCACTCTGGTTCCCCTGGCCCGCGAAATCAAGGAACGTGGGCTGAATCTGGTCGTCTTCACCGGCTATACTTATGAGTACATCGTCGCGCACCAGGAACAGCGTCCGGATTGCATGGAACTGCTGACCTTTGCGGATATCCTGGTGGATGGGCCCTTCGTTTTGGCCCAACGCAGCCTTAGTCTCAAGTTCCGTGGTTCCAGGAATCAGCGCCTTATCGATGTCCAGAGCAGCTTGACTCAGGGCCGTGCCGTCCTTCATCAGATTCAGCTGGACGAAATGCAGGAACACCCGGATTTATTTGAATAGAAAACCCAGGATTAAATCCTGGGCTTTTTTATTAAGGCTGTGAGTTTAGTTTTCTTTAGTTGAGCTAATCTTGTATGCAGCGGACGGGGCATCTGCTCAGGCGTCAATTTGCTGGGTGCGCTGTTCCAAATTGTTCGACATGGTCATGGATCCTAGACGGATTTCTCCTGTCACTTCCATGTAATTCGCTTCGGATTCCGGGAGTTCCACTGCATAGAACTTGCCGCAACTATCATCGAGAATGTCGTTGATAGAAAGCATTTGGCATCGGTCGTTCATGATGCCGATACGGTTAGCCTGCTCAATTAACTTGTTGAGTGCTTCGTTTTCTTCTCCAAGGCTTTCCTTTAGTTCAGAAAGGTCGGCTCTTAAGTTTTCAATTTCGGAAGCGTCCTTCACAAATATGGAAACTGTAGGATCGGCAAAAATCGAAATTGCAAAAAAGGCAAAAAGAACCACTCAATGAGTGGTTCTTTTGTTTTCGAGCGGGAAAAGGGACTCGGACCCTCGACCCCGACCTTGGCAAGGTCGTG